>NZ_JBNAIK010000014.1:0-2852 GCF_052048155.1 Candidatus Pelagibacter sp. HIMB109 | reverse complement strand
CTCGAGGTGTCATTAACGGAAGATCACCCATGTAAACTTCCTGTTCTTTTGCTGAGAGAATTTGTTTTGTTTGTTCTTCCTCATTTACATCGTAAGCAACTAATCTCAACGTAGCTTTTAGAGGAGCAGAATAAGTTAATCCTCTTTGTTTACACTCTTCAACATCATATTTTTCTTTTTCAAATCTATAGCTAACGTATTCAATTGTTGCCAAGCCAGCAAAATCTTCAATTGGAAAAACTTCCTTGAATACTTTTTCTAATCCTGATTTATTGTCTTCGTTAAATTGTAAAAAACTATCGTAAGATTTTTTTTGAACTTCAATTAAGTCTGGTATGTTTACGATATTTTCTAACTTACCAAAACTTTTTCTGATCTTTTTTTTATCAGTAAACGATAATTCCATATAAAATTTACCTGATTAAATAAATTAATCAGGCTGTTAAATTCCTAGTTAGTTACTTAAGTTCTATTTTAGCGCCTGCTGCTTCGAATTTTTTCTTAACTTCTTCAGCATCTTTTTTATTTACGCCAGCTTTTAACTCTTTTGGAGCACCTTCAACTAAATCTTTAGCTTCTTTTAAACCTAATCCAGTGAAAGCTCTTACTTCTTTAATTACTCCAATTTTGTTATCGCCTGCTGCAGATAGAACAACAGAAAATTCATCTTTTTCTTCTGCTGGTGCTCCGCCTGCTGCTGGAGCCGCTGCTGCTGCAACTGGTGCTGCTGCTGTTACGCCCCACTTTTCTTCTAATAACTTTGAAAGCTCTGCAGCTTCCACAACTGATAGAGTTGATAATTCATCAACAATTTTATTTAGATCTGCCATTTTATTTATTCCCTCGAGGTTAATCTTTTTTCAAACTTTTAGCGTGCGCCAAATTAGCTATTTTTCGTCCCGGCGCAAGTAAAATACTTAATAATTTTTGCTGTGGTGCCTGTAAAATTCCAACGATTTTAGCTCTCGCCTCATCTAGTGTCGGTAATGTCGCAATTTCAGCCACATCTGAAGGGGCTAAAAGCTTGGTGTCCATTATTCCACCAACTATTTTTAGCTTATCGTTAGATTTTTGAAAATTTACTAAGATTTTTGCTAAAGTAATTGGGTCTTTTGATAGCGCTACTCCTGTTGGTCCAGTAAATAAATTTTCAGCTTCAGAATAAGATGTTTCTTTTAAAGCCAACTTTGTAATTCTATTTTTTGTTACTTTAAGCAAAGCTCCTGCTGCTCTCATTTTTTCTCTTAATTCATCAAGTTGATTAACATTTAGGCCTTCGTAATGATAGACCATCATTGCATTGTTTGCCTCAAGATCTTTTTTAAGATTGTTAATATAATTTGTTTTTTCAATTCTATTCATAATAAAAGTTATGCTCCTAGTGTAACTTTTGTTGACGGGCCCATTGAACTAGTAACATGAGCTGAATTTATAAAATTACCCTTAGAACCTGTTGGTTTTTCTTTTTCCACAACTTCTAAAACACTTTTGTAATTTTCAATAATTTTTTTATCATCAAAGTTAGCTCTTCCAATTGATAAAGATAAATTTCCATCTTTATCACATCGAATTTCTACTTTTCCTTTTTTAATATCTTCAACTGCCTTTTTAATATTTGGAGAAACTGTTCCAAACTTTGGGTTTGGCATTAAACCTTTTGGTCCTAATACTTTTCCTAATTTTCCAACTTTTGACATCATATCAGGCGTACAAACCAATATATCAAAATCTATTTTTCCATTATTTATAGCCTCTACTAAATCTTCAGAACCTACCTTTTCCGCTCCAGATGATTTAGCTTCATCTATTTTATCATTAGCACAAATAACAGCGACTGAAATCTTTTTTCCATTTCCATGCGGAAGATCTACCGTAGTTCTAAGAGTTTGATCTGATTTTGTTTTTTCAATATTTAAGTTTAAACTTAAATCAATAGACTCAACAAACTTTGTTTTAGATCTATCTTTAATAAGTTTTACTGCTTCCTCAATTTTATATGATTTAGACTGATCAAGATCTTTTAAAAGTGATTTAAATCTTTTTGATTTTTTTTCTAAAGACTTCATAAACTATTCCTTAACTTGAATCCCCATTGATCTTGCAGATCCTGCAATAATTTTAATAGCTTCTTCAATATCAAAAGCATTTAAATCTGTCATTTTAGCTTCAGCTATTTTTTTTAATTGTTCTTTTGTAATCGATCCTGCAACAACTCTTCCTGGCTCTTTTGATCCAGATTTTAATTTAATGGCTTCTTTAATTAAATGTGAAGCTGGTGGAGTTTTTATTACAAAGTCAAATTTTTTATCTTTATAAACTGTGATAACTACTGGAACTGGTTGTCCCATTCTATCTTTTGTTTTATCGTTAAATGCCTTGCAAAATTCCATAATATTAATTCCTCTTTGTCCCAATGCTGGCCCAACTGGAGGAGCTGGATTAGCTTGCCCGCCTTTAATTTGTAACTTTAAATAACCTGCAATTTCTTTTGCCATAATCTTTTAAACCTTTTCAACCTGTGAATAATCTAAATCCACTGGTGTCGGCCTACCAAATATAGAAACAGAGACCTTAAGTCTAGATTTATCTTCATCAATTTCTTCAATTGAGCCATTAAATGAGGCAAATGGGCCGTCACAAACCTTAACTTGCTCACCAACTTGGAAGGTAATGGATGAGGATGGATTTGCTACACTTTCCTCCATGTTTCCAACAATTTTATTTACTTCTTCCTCTGATATTGGGGATGGTTTTCCCTGCGGACCTAAAAATCCACTTACTTTTTTCAATGATTTAATTAAGTGATAAACGTCATTTGTCATATCTAATTTAACTAAAATATAACCTGGGAA
>NZ_JBNAIK010000013.1:0-4788 GCF_052048155.1 Candidatus Pelagibacter sp. HIMB109 | reverse complement strand
AACCGGTCCACCAGTGGTACGTTCACCCCGGTCCTCTCGTACTAGGGGCAACTCCTCTCAATTCTTCTACACCCATGGCAGATAGGGACCGAACTGTCTCACGACGTTCTGAACCCAACTCACGTACCACTTTAATTGGCGAACAGCCAAACCCTTGGGACCTGCTCCAGCCCCAGGATGTGATGAGTCGACATCGAGGTGCCAAACACCCTCGTCGATATGAACTCTTGGAGGGTATCAGCCTGTTATCCCCGGCGTACCTTTTATCCGTTGAGCGATGGCCCTTCCATTCAGAACCACCGGATCACTATGACCGTCTTTCGACTCTGCTCGACTTGTCAGTCTCGCAGTCAGGCAGGCTTATGCCATTGCACTCAACGATCGATTTCTGACCGATCTGAGCCTACCTTCGCACGCCTCCGTTACTCTTTGGGAGGCGACCGCCCCAGTCAAACTACCCACCATACAGTGTCTTGCAGCCGGATGACGGCTTGCAGTTAGATATCAAAAATAACAAAAGAGGTATTTCACTGATGACTCCATTCTAGCTGGCGCCAGAACTTCAAAGTCTCCCTCCTATGCTACATATGTCATTTCTAATACCAATGTAAAGTTGTAGTAAAGGTGCACGGGGTCTTTCCGTCTAACCACGGGAACTCCGCATCTTCACGGAGAATTCAATTTCGCTGAGTTGATGTTGGAGACAGTGGAGAAATCGTTACGCCATTCATGCAGGTCGGAACTTACCCGACAAGGAATTTCGCTACCTTAGGACCGTTATAGTTACGGCCGCCGTTCACTGGGGCTTCGGTTCAATGCTTGCACATCTTGCCTTAACCTTCCAGCACCGGGCAGGCGTCAGCCCCTATACATCCACTTACGTGTTAGCAGAGACCTGTGTTTTTGATAAACAGTCGCTTCTCCCTAGCTTGTGCCGCCCAAATTTAGTTGCCTAAACATGGGCCTTCCTTATTCCGAAGTTACGGAAGCAATTTGCCGAGTTCCTTCAACATCATTCTCTCAAGCGCCTAGGTATACTCTACCGGTACACGTGTGTCCGTTTCGGGTACGGTCTAATGGTGGAGCTATTTCCTGGGACTCATTCACGGCAACTCCAATCCAATAAGGAGTTACAATTTACTGAATCCGTCACTACCACCTGGTTCAGGAATGTTTACCTGATTCCCATCGACTACGGCTTTCGCCCTCGCCTTAGGGGCCGACTAACCCTGCGAAGATTAGCTTTACGCAGGAACCCTTGTACTCTCGGCGACAGAGTCTTTCACTCTGTTTGTCGCTACTCATGTCAGCATTCGCACTTCTGATACCTCCAAAAGCCCTCGCGGGTCTTTCTTCAACGGCTTACAGAACGTTCCGCTACCAGATATAAAGTCTGAAGACTTTATAAATTCACAACTTCGGTACGTAATTTTAGCCCCGTTACATCTTCGGCGCAAAGTCTCTTAATTAGACCGGTGAGCTGTTACGCTATCTTTAAAGGATGGCTGCTTCTAAGCCAACCTCCCGGCTGTTTTGGAGTCTTCACATCCTTTCACACTTAATTACGATTTCGGGACCTTAGTTGGTGATCTGGGTTGTTTCCCTCTCGACTACGGACGTTAGCATTCGCAGTCTGTCTGCTGAGGAACAAATAAGAGTATTCGGAGTTTTATTAGGGTTGGTAAGAATTTCTTCCCCCTAGCCTATTTAGTGCTCTACCCCTCTTATTCTATAACTCAACGCACTACCTAAATAGTTTTCGCGGAAAACCAGCTATCTCCGATTTTGGTTGGCCTTTCACCCCTAGACACAAGTCATCCAAAGCCATTTCAACGGCAACTGGTTCGGTCCTCCAGCAAGTGTTACCTTGCCTTCAACCTGCTCATATCTAGATCAATCGGTTTCGGGTTCTAATTCATGCAACTAACGCCCTATTAAGACTCGCTTTCGCTTGGCCTACACCTAACGGCTTAAGCTTGCTACATAAATTAAGTCACTGACCCATTATACAAAAGGTACGTCATCACTCACAAGGAGCTCTGACTGATTGTAAGCATTCAATTTCAGATTCTATTTCACTCCCCTAATAGGGGTTCTTTTCACCTTTCCCTCACGGTACTAGTTCACTATCGGTCACTGAAGAGTATTTAGGCTTAGAGGATGGTCCCCCTATCTTCAAGCAAGATTTCACGTGTCCCGCTTTACTCGTGGACTCATTATGTTTTTACCCATACAGGACTATCACCTTCTATGGTCAGACTTTCCAGACTGTTTTGGTTGTTCATAATAAGCCGCTGGCCTATTCCGCGTTCGCTCGCCACTACTGACGGAATCTCAATTGATTTCTTTTCCTCCGGGTACTTAGATGTTTCAGTTCTCCGGGTTGCCTCTTTAAACCTATGTATTCAGTTTAAAGTAACTCATAAGAGTTGGGTTTTCCCATTCGGAAATTTTCGGATCAAAGTTTTCATACAACTCCCCGAAACTTATCGCAGTATAACACGTCCTTCGTCGACTTTCAGTGCCAAGGCATCCATTAAATGCTCTTAAACGCTTGATATATGCACAGAAAAAATTTTCTGTTCATTGAATTTTTGAAAAAATAATTTCTTAAAAATAAATTTCTAAAAAATTAAGGATAAAAAAATTAAGATTATTCGTATTTACAATATTAAAAGAGTGTCTCTAGGTTTGGTGGAGGATAGCGGGATCGAACCGCTGACCTCCTGAATGCAAATCAGGCGCTCTCCCAGCTGAGCTAATCCCCCAGAAAAAATGGTGGGCCGAGAAAGACTTGAACTTTCGACCCCACCCTTATCAAGGGTGTGCTCTAACCAACTGAGCTACCGGCCCTCATCATTGAGCTCTATTCAAACACCAGAGTTAGAAGAGAAACGAGGACGGTCAACTTATCGATATTAAGTGAGAACTTAAAAACTAGTTTTAAGCTATCCTTAGAAAGGAGGTAATCCAGCCGCAGGTTCCCCTACGGCTACCTTGTTACGACTTCACCCCAGTCGCCGATCATACCGTGGTCACGCACTTCCCGAAGGTTAGTGACATGCCTTAAGGTAAAACCAACTTCCATGGTGTGACGGGCGGTGTGTACAAGACCCGGGAACGTATTCACCGCTCCGCGCTGATGAGCGATTACTAGCGATTCCAGCTTCATGCACTCGAGTTGCAGAGTGCAATCCGAACTGAGGCAGGTTTTTGAGTTTAGCTTAACGTCGCCGTTTAGCATCTCATTGTCACTGCCATTGTAGCACGTGTGTAGCCCAACACGTAAGGGCCATGAGGACTTGACGTCATCCCAACCTTCCTCCTGCTTATCACAGGCAGTCCTACTAGAGTGCCCAGCTTAACCTGATGGCAACTAGAAGTAGGGGTTGCGCTCGTTGCGGGACTTAACCCAACATCTCACGACACGAGCTGACGACAGCCATGCAGCACCTGTGTTCTGTCCGGCCGAACCGAAGGAATCCATCTCTGGAATCCGCGACAGACATGTCAAGTGTTGGTAAGGTTCTGCGCGTAGCTTCGAATTAAACCACATGCTCCACCGCTTGTGCGGGTCCCCGTCAATTCATTTGAGTTTTAACCTTGCGGTCGTACTCCCCAGGCGGATTGTTTAACGCGTTAGCTGTGATACTGAAAATAAATTTCCAACATCTAACAATCATCGTTTACGGTATGGACTACGAGGGTATCTAATCCTCTTCGCTACCCATACTTTCGCACCTCAGCGTCAGTGTTATCCCAGAAAGCCGCCTTCGCAACTGGTGTTCTACATAATATCTACGAATTTCACCTCTACACTATGTATTCCGCTTTCCTCTGATAAACTCTAGCTAAATAGTTTTAATTGCAATTCCAAAGTTGAGCTTTGGGCTTTCACAATTAACTTACTTAACCGCCTACGCGCGCTTTACGCCCAGTAATTCCGAATTACGCTAGGTCCCTTCGTATTACCGCGGCTGCTGGCACGAAGTTAGCCGGACCTTATTCTTCGGGTACAGTCATTATCTTTCCCGACAAAAGAGCTTTACAACCCAAGGGCCTTCTTCACTCACGCGGCATCGCTGCATCAGAGTTTCCTCCATTGTGCAAGATTCCCCACTGCTGCCTCCCGTAGGAGTCTGGGCCGTGTCTCAGTCCCAGTGTGGCTGATCATCCTCTCAAATCAGCTATAGATCGTAGCCTTGGTAAGCTTTTACCTTACCAACAAGCTAATCTAGTGCGGGCTCATCTTTCGGCGATAAATCTTTCTCCGTAAGGACTTATCCGGTATTAGCACAGGTTTCCCCATGTTGTTCCGAACCAAAAGGCAGATTCCCACATGTTACGCACCCGTCTGCCGCTAGGTACAAGTACCTCGCTCGACTTGCATGTGTTAGGCGTGCCGCCAGCGTACATTCTGAGCCATGATCAAACTCTCAAGTTTAATAACGGCGTACACAAGCTTTGTGTATTAAATACACCACTCGTACAAATTACTATTTGTATAAGTTTATTATAAGCGTGTACGACAAATTTTTTTTGACAAATATAACCGTCCACGCTTCTCTTCTATAATTTACGTTTTAAAGAGCTCAACAAAACTGTGAAAAATCTCTTAACCGGTAAAAGATTTTTTTCAGTTTTATTTAAATTTATTAGCTAAACACCTGAATAATTTAAATTAATCGGCGTTAGGAAGCTGCGTAATATATGAAAACTAACCTAAGTCAAGCAGTCAAAATTAGCAAAAAAACGTTGATTTATAAGGGTTTTTGGACAACATTTTTC
>NZ_JBNAIK010000012.1:0-8065 GCF_052048155.1 Candidatus Pelagibacter sp. HIMB109 | reverse complement strand
CAGTTGCTAATCTTTCTGCTGAACTAGCTATTAATGCTAGAGTATTAAAAAATTGAGCGTGCCTATCTCTTGGAATTATTTGTGTAGAGATTGGCTCTGGTTTTAAGCCAAG
This sequence comes from Candidatus Pelagibacter sp. HIMB109, assembly GCF_052048155.1. NCBI lineage: Bacteria > Pseudomonadati > Pseudomonadota > Alphaproteobacteria > Candidatus Pelagibacterales > Candidatus Pelagibacteraceae > Candidatus Pelagibacter > Candidatus Pelagibacter sp. HIMB109. The sequence continues at coordinate 7,953 of NZ_JBNAIK010000012.1, read as the reverse complement.
TTTTTTTGCAACAAACTTTTCGATATTAGGCCCTATGTGAGCAAATGTTCCAACAGCTCCAGAGATTGCACATGTTGAAATTTCCTCAATTGCTTGCTCTAATCTCTTTTTATTTCTTTTAAATTCCGCATAATAAGTTGCGAGTTTTAAACCAAATGTAACAGGCTCAGCATGAATTCCATGACTTCTACCAATTGTAATAGTATTCTTGTATTTCTTTGATTTAGCTTTTAATGTTTTTAAAAGTTTATCAATATCTTGAATAAGTATTTTTCCAGCTTGTTTAAGTTGCAAATTAAAGCAAGTATCTAATACATCAGATGATGTCATTCCTTGATGGAGGTATTTAGCCTCTGGGCCAACTTTTTCCGCAATAGATGTTAAAAAAGCAATTACATCGTGCTTGGTCTTTTTTTCAATATCATCTATTCTTTTAATATTAATTTTTGATTTTTTTCTTACTTTTGCAGCTACTCCTCTTGGAATAATTTTATATTTTTCCATTGCTTGTGCTGCATATATTTCAATATCTAGCCAAATCTTAAATTTATTCATTGGCTCCCAAATTTGAGCCACCTCTTGCCTTGAGTATCGTGGAATCATTAAACTATTGTATTATGAAAGGGTAAAAATTTCATACCCATTATTTGTTATACCCACAGTGTGTTCGAATTGTGCTGATAGAGATTTATCTTTTGTTACTGCGGTCCACCCATCATTTAAAAGCTTAGTTTCATATTTTCCTGCATTTATCATAGGCTCAATTGTAAAAACCATTCCCTCCTCTAATTTTGGACCGGTTCCTCTCTTTCCGTAATGAAGAATATTGGGTTCTTCATGAAAATTTCTTCCAACTCCATGTCCACAAAAGTCTCTAACGACCGAGTAACCATTGCTCTCAACAAAACTTTGAATTTCATAGCCAATATCACCTAAATGAATCCCAGGTTTTAAAATTTTGATAGATCGTTCTAAAGCTTTCTTTGTAATCTCAACTAAATTTTTTGCTTTAACAGACACTTTGCCAACACAATAAGTTCTTGAAGTATCACCGTGAAAACCATCAACAAAAGACGTTACATCAACATTTACTATATCACCTTCTTTTAAAATTTTTTCTGATGGTATTCCATGACAAACGACATGATTAACAGAGGTGCAAATAGATTTGGGAAAACCTCTGTAAAAAAGCGGTGCAGATACTGCATTATGTTTTTTTAGAAAATTAACACATAAATTATCAATCTCTTGTGTTTTCATTCCAGGTTTGATTTTATCAGAAATAAAATCTAAACATTGCGATGATATTTTTCCAGCGTTTCTTAATTTTTCAAATTCATCAGGGTAATATTTATTAAACTTAGCCATTAAATTATAACTTTGATACTTTTAATTATTGTTATTTCGTTATCTTTAACTTTGCAAGAATAGGCAATGATTTTAACACCTTTTTCTTTTGCTTTTTTTATTTCATCAAAATAATTCGGATCAATATCAGAAGCTATTCTTATGGATTTAGAATCTTCTCTTTGAATCAAGAAAAGCAAATAACTTTCATAACCTTGCTTTATAGCATCTTGTAAATGAGCCAAATGCTTTTTTCCTCTTGTTGTAACCGCATCTGGAAATTCAGATATATTTTTTTGTCTACAAAGAGTAACGTTTTTTACTTCTAAAAAAGCTTTTTGATTTTTGTTTTCTAAAAAAAAATCAAACCTTGTTTCTTTAGAAAATTTTGCCTCTCTCTTAATTGATGTAAACTTTTTAAGTTCTTTAATTTTTTTATTTTCTAAAGCTTCCTCAACTATTCTATTAGCTCTATGAGTATTTACACCAACATTACTTTTTTTATCGTTAATAATTTCTAAAGTATATTTGAGTTTTCTATTTGGGTTATCGCTTTTAGAGATCCATGCATCATTATTTTCATCTAGAAGACCAAGCATTGAACCAGAATTTGGACAGTGAGAAGTTATTTTTTTTTTATTTAATACTACATCAGCAAAGAATCTTTTATATCTTTTGAGAAATTTAACGTGTATTAGTTTAGGCTCAATTTTCATATGGAATTTAAAAAAGAATTTACAGCAGGAATAATTATTATTGGCAATGAAATTTTGTCGGGAAGAACTGTTGATAAGAATACATCTTTTATTGCAACGTGGTTAAATGAAAAAGGTATTAGTGTTGAGGAAGTTAGGGCTATTCCAGATAAAGAACAAGTAATTATTGATACAGTTAATGAGTTGAGAAATAAGTTTGCCTATGTTTTTACCACAGGTGGGATAGGACCTACACATGATGATATTACATCAGAATCTATTTCGAAAGTTTTTAATCAAAAGTACCAATATCATAAGGAAGCCTATAAGTTACTTGAAAATTATTATAAAAATCAGGATTTTAATGAAGGAAGAAAAAAAATGGCAAAAATGCCAGAGAATGCAAAATTAATTCCTAATCCAAAAACTTTTGCCGCTGGTTTTTATGTTGAAAATGTTTTTGTTTTACCTGGAGTACCAAGCATCTTGCAAGTCATGGTTCCTTATTTAGATAAAATTATTAAAAATGGAAAAAAAATATTATCAATATCAATTGACTCTGCCTTAAGAGAAAGTGTTTTAGCAGATGGTTTATCAGAAATTCAAAATAAATATAAAGATATAGATATAGGTAGTTATCCATATTTTAAAGATAAGCCTGGTACAATATTGGTTTTGAGATCTGTTGACGAAATTCAAATTAAAAACTGCGAAACTGAAGTTAAAAAGTTAATTCAGTTGTATAAGTGAGTTATATTATCAATTAAGTTGCATTTGATTTATAAATTAATTAGAAAACCCAATGTGCCCTCGTGGTGGAATTGGTAGACACAAAGGACTTAAAATCCTTGCCGCTTGCGGAGTGCCGGTTCGAGTCCGGCCGAGGGCACCATCTTATAAAATTCTATACTTTCTTATATAACTTTATAAATTGGACAATCGAACCCAAATTAGCCTTGAATTTAAAGGACTTTTATTTTTAAGGTTTGATTATTATTCGTTTTTAAATATCTAAACTTAGACTCTTATTTGCATTTTCTGAAATGAATTTTAATCTAAGTTCAGCGTTCTTTCCCATTAAATCACTTACAAGTTTATTTGTTTTTTTCATCTTAGGTTTTTGGACGGGTAGGACAACTTTAATTAATTTTCTAGTTTCTTTGTTCATTGTCGTTTCTTTTAATTGAGCTGGCATCATTTCACCAAGTCCTTTAAAACGACTAATTTCTATTTTCGCTTTTTTATTATCTTTTAATAATTTATTTTTTTCACTCTCATCAATAGCATATGTTGATTTTCCAGAAATATTCAACTTATAAAGTGGTGGAACTGCTAAATATAAATGACCATCCAAAATTAATTGAGGCATTTCTGAAATAAAAAAAGTTAAAAGAAGTGTTGAGATATGATCACCATCAACATCAGCATCTGTCATAATAATAATCTTTTCATATCGTAAATCTTTTTTGCTATAATTTTTTCCTCTTCCACAACCTAATGCTTGTAATAAATTATTGATTTCACTATTAGCTAAAATTTTTGCTGCATTTGAACTTTTAACATTAAGAATTTTTCCCCTTAAGGGAAGTATGGCTTGAGTCATTCGGTCTCGTGCTTGTTTTGCTGAACCACCCGCTGAATCTCCCTCTACTATAAACAGTTCAGTTCCCTCTGTTTTATCACTTGTGCAATCTGATAATTTTCCTGGAAGTCTTATTTTTCTAAATGCACTTTGTCTTTCAACATTTTGATTTAAATCATAAATATTTTTTTCTCTAATTTTTTCTTCTAAAACATTAAGTATATTTTTTGCTGCTTTTGAATTTCTGTTTAACCACTCATCAAAAGCTGAACTTGCAAAAGCATCACAATATTTTTGAACAAAATTAGATGATAATTTATGTTTTGTCTGACCTTCAAATTCTGGGTTAGAGATATAAACCGAAACAATATAAGCTGCTTGATCAAAAATATCATCCTGAGTTGCTTTATTTACTACTTTGTTATTTTTACTTTTTGCGTATTTTCGAATTGATTTTGCTATTCCAGATCTAAAACCAGCATCATGAGTACCACCATTCATATTATAAACGGTATTACAGAATGCTTTATTATATTTTATCTTTTCTTTATTAAATTGAAGCGCAAATTCTATTATACCTTTTTTATCTTCTAAGTTACCAGATTGAAAACATACCTTTTCATGAAGAATATTATTTTGGTTAATTTCATTTTTTAAAAATTCTTCTAAACCTTTTGAGAATAATAATGTTTCTTTTGAGGGTACTGAACTTTTTCTATTAAGTAAGTCCTTGTTACATTCCCAATTAATTTTGATACCTTTTTGAAGATATGCTTTGTTTTTAGCTAATTCATAAATTTTTTCTGGTTTAAAGTTTGCATCTTTTCCAAAAATTTCAGGGTCTGGAGAAAATGTAATCTGCGTACCGTTTTTTATTTTATTTTTACCTTTAGTTTTTAATTTATTTAATATTTTCCCTTTAGAATAATCTTGAGAGTATATTTTAGAGCTTTTTGTAACTTGAATATTTAATTTAGAACTAAGGGCATTAACAACTGATAGCCCCACACCATGCAATCCAGCTGATGATTTATAAACACTATCATTAAATTTACCTCCTGAGTGAAGGGTAGTCATGACTACTTCAAGTGCCGTTTTCTTTTTCTTTGGATGTTTATCTATTGGTATACCTCTTCCATCATCTGAAATTGTAATGGTATTTTTATTAACTAGTTTAACGACTATTTCTTTTGCGTAACCAGCAACTGCTTCATCGATACTGTTATCTAATATTTCATTTGCTAAGTGATGATATGCGGTCTCATCTGTCCCACCAATATACATTCCAGGACGTTTTCTAACTGGAGCTAGACCTTCTAATACTTCAATGTCATTAGCGGAATAAGTTTTTGAAATAGCCATAACAAACCTTTAAGTAAAATTATGAAATTATCAATTATAAAAAAAAACCCCGGAGTTTATGCCGGGGTTTTAATTATCGAAAAATTGTTAATATATTATGAGCTATAATACATCTGAAACTCGATAGGGTGAGGAGTGTGCTCAAAATTATGAATTTCCTCCATCTTCAAGTCAATGTATGCATCAATTTGATCATCAGTGAAAACTCCACCTTCAGTTAAGAATTTTCTATCTGAGTCTAAGGATATAACAGCCTCTCTTAGTGAACCGCACACAGTTGGTACACCTTTAAGCTCTTCTTCTGATAAAGCATATAAATCTTTATCAAAAGGTTTGCCTGGATCAATTTTATTTTTAATTCCATCTAATCCAGCCATCAATAATGATGCAAAGGTTAAATATGGGTTACCCGCTGCATCTGGGAAACGTACTTCAACTCTTTTACCTTTAGGGCTTGTGCTAAAAGGAATTCTGCAACTTGCAGATCTGTTTCTAGATGAATAAGCAAGTAATACTGGTGCTTCGAAACCAGGAATTAATCTTTTATAACTGTTAGTTGTTGAGTTTGTAAAAGCGTTAATCGCTTTCGCGTGTTTAATAATTCCGCCAATGTAGTGTAGACAAGTATCAGATAAACCTGCATAACCATCACCAGCAAAAAGAGGTTTCCCATCTTTCCATATTGATTGGTGGCAATGCATACCTGAACCATTATCACCTTTGACTGGCTTTGGCATAAACGTTGCGGTTTTACCGAATGAGTTTGCAACTTGCTGCACAGCATATTTGTAAACTTGCATGTTGTCAGCATTTCTAGTCAGAGTATCAAACAACACTCCAAGTTCATGCTGAGAGGGAGCAACTTCATGGTGATGTTTTTCAACTTTTACACCCATATCCTTACATGCTTTTAAACATTCAGCTCTCAAATCTTGAGCAGAGTCTACTGGAGGAACTGGGAAGTAACCACCTTTGATACCAGGTCTATGACCTAAGTTTCCACCTTCATATTTTTTATCTGTATTATAAGGTCCTTCGCTACTATCAATTTCAAAACTTGTTTTGTTCATTGAGTTAGCAAATCTTACATCATCAAATACAAAAAATTCTGGCTCTGGACCAAAGTATACTGTGTCACCAACTCCAGATTTTTTCACATATTCTTCAGCTAATTTAGCTGTTGATCTTGGATCTCTTTCGTATTTATCTTTTGTAATTGGATCATAAATGTCACAAAATAAAACTAGTGTATTGTGAGACATAAATGGATCAATAAATGATCTGCTTGTATCTGGTTTTAAAACCATATCAGATTCATTGATTGCTTTCCAACCAGCAATTGACGAACCATCAAAAAACACTCCATCATTTAATAAACCTTCATCAACTGTAGAGATGTCTTGCGTTAAATGTTGAAGCTTACCTCTTGGGTCCGTAAATCTTAAATCTACGTATTCAACTTCCTTTTCTTTAATTGTTTTTAAAATATCAGCTGCGCTCATATTTTTACTCCTTTTTTTATTTTTCGATAATAGCTAATTATTAAAAAACGCTAAATATTGCAGTGTTTTTTAGTTATGTCAGATATGCATTTATGCATATATTAAAGAGGTTAAAATATATGAGAAAAAAGACTATCTTGGTTACTGGATCAACGGGGGCTATAGGACTGTCTATAAGTGAGTATTTTTATCAAAAAGGCTACAATGTAATTATAAACGGTAAATGCAAGCCTTCACAACTTAAAAGCGTTAAAAGAAAATTTAAATCTTCGAGGGCGTTATTTTTTAACATCGACCTTACAAAAAGTTCAAATATAAAGAGGGTTATAAACGCTACAATAAAAAAATTTAAAACAATTCATGTATTAGTTAATTGCGCTGGAATTCAATATGTTGAAAGTATAGATAAATATCCTGAGAAAGTATGGAGGAGCATGATGGACATAAACCTTACCGCTCCTTATCTTTTTATTAAAGAAACTCTGCCACATATGAGAAAATATAATTGGGGAAGAATAATTAATATTGCTTCGACCCATGGGTTAATCGCTTCAAAGAAAAAATCAGCTTATACTGCATCAAAGCATGGATTAGTTGGTTTATCCAAGGTTGTAGCTTTAGAGACCGCAGAAGAGAACATTACTTGCAACTCAATATGCCCAGGATTTGTATTGACTGAGTTAATCCAAGATCAAATTGATGTCATCGCAAAAAATAAAAGATTATCAAACAAAGAAGCTGAAATTGAATTATTAAGAGAAAAGCAACCGTCATTAAATTTCGTTAAAAAAGAACAAATTGCAAAATTGATATACTTTTTATGCTCAAAAGAGGCATCAGAAATAACAGGTTCAGCTATATCGATAGATGGTGCTTGGACAGCTCAATAAACCAAGGAAAATCGATAATTGATAAAATGATTAAAAACATTATAAAAGCTGCAAATTTAACAGCGGGAGTGGTGGAATGGTAGACACGCTAGTCTTAGGAACTAGTTCGGCAACGAGTGAAGGTTCAAGTCCTTTCTCCCGCACCATTAGGAATTAAAATGAAAGTAAATGTAACATCATCAAAGGGATTAGAGTCAAAATTAAGTGTCATTGTAACAAAAAAAGAAATTCAAGAAAAAATTGATAAAAAACTCGACGAAGTAAAAGATACAATTAACCTTAAAGGATTTAGACCAGGGAAAGCTCCAAGGGAATTGTTAAAAAAACAATTTGGAAAAGCTTTATATAGTGAAGTGATAGAGAAGACTTTAAACGATTCTGCATTTCAAGCCTTAAAAGATAAAAATATTAAACCTGCCGGTCAACCAAAAATAGATATTAAGTCTTCTGGCGAAGATAAAGATTTAGAGTTTACTATTGAAGTTGAAAAAGTTCCTGAAATTAAAAAAGTTGATTTAAGCAAAATTGAGATTGAAAAATATGAAGTCAAAGCAGATAAAAAAGACTTAGAGACA
>NZ_JBNAIK010000011.1:0-9471 GCF_052048155.1 Candidatus Pelagibacter sp. HIMB109 | reverse complement strand
ATTAGTTAACCGTTTTAAAAATAGAATTACTTTTCCGATACAAAATTATTACAGTAATTTTATTGGTTGTGGAGGTCGAACAGTTTTACCAAATGCTTTGGCAAAATATATAAATTCTCCTGAAACAAATTTTTTTAAAAAAGGTTTTAATTTGTTTAATTTAAATAATGCAAAAAAAGAAAGTTTAAATTCAAATAATTTAATTCTTGTTGAAGGGTATATGGATGTAGTGTCTTTGTTTAATAAAGGAATAAAAAATGTTTCTGCCACCTTAGGTACTGCAATGACAACTTCGCAGATAAGCTTAGCTTGGAAGAACTTTGATAAAATTATCATTTGTTTTGATGGAGATCAAAGTGGTATTGATGCTTCTTATCGAGCTGCAGAAAGAATTTTAAAAATATTAAAACCAGGAAAAGATATTTATTTTGCAAAAATTCCTAACGGCCAAGATCCAGATGATTTTGTAAATCAATTTGGTAAAGAAGGTTTCAATTCTTTAATAAGTCAAAGTAAAGATTTAGCAGATGTTATTTTTAACCATCATGCATTAGGAGTTAATAAATCAAAACCTTCAGATATTGCTATGTTAGAAAAAAAGTTATTTAATTTAGCTGATGAAATTGAAGATCAAATTTCAAAAAAATATATAAAAAGCGCATTTAAAAATAAAATTTTTGAAAACATTATTAAGAAGAAAAATTATAATTCTCAAAGTCAGGAAGAGATAAAAAAAGCAAGTTTGCGATTAATGCTATCTAAAGAAGAAATAGTAGAGTTATCTTTCATTAATTTAATATTAAATTATCCAGAATTTAGTGAAAATAAAATTGAAGATATATCGCTTTTAGAATTTAATTTTAAAGAAAGTAATATTTTTATATCTGAACTTATAAATTCATTAGTAAATGAAAATATTAAAACAAAAGAAGATTTAAGAAAAAAATTAACAATAAACTTTGCCTCTTTTATTAAAAAAATTGAAATGTATTCAAATAACAAAAGTATTATTGTTAATCTTAATGAAGAGTCTTACTCAAACTTTTTCAATGATTATGTTGAAGAATTAAATGTTGCCAAAAAAAATAAACAGATTTCTAGTCTTGAGTCGGAGCTACTAAAGAACCCTGATGAGGCTAGCTATAATCAATACTTATCTCTAAAAAATAGCTAAAAATGTTAAAAATCTTCCGTTTATTTTTTATTAAAAAAATATAAATTCCAGCATCTATTGTGGAAAAATTAATATCAAAATCCTTTGAAAGACTTGTTGAGAAAGGCCTGAATAGAGGTTTTATAACACATGAAGAGTTACAAAAATCTTTAGGTAAAAGAAACAGTAATATTGAAAGTTTAGACACTGCATTAGTACATATTTTTGATCAAGCAATTACTTTAGTTCAAAATAAATCTGATTTTAAAGTAAAAAAACAAGAATCTGAAACTGCGAAGCAATCAAAGACAGTTGAAAGAAGCGATGACCCAATAAGAATGTACCTAAGAGAAATGGGTGGCGTAGAACTTCTGTCGCGTGAAGGTGAAACAGCAATTGCTAAGAGAATAGAATCTGGTCGATATGTAATGATCAGTTCGTTATCAGAAAGTCCAATTACTGCAAAAAAAATATTCGATTGGGAAGAGAAATTAATTAATAATGAAATGCTTGTAAGAGATATTATTGATCTTGATACGAATTTTATTGATGATGAAAAATTAGCAAAGTCAATTAAAGAGAAAAGTAAAAAAGAAGCTAAAGAAAAAAATCCAAATATAGATACTGAGTCAGAAGATAGTAATGACGATGATGAATTTAATATATCTCTAGCATCATTAGAAATTGAGTTAAAACCAAAAATTTTAGAGGCTTTCAGCAGGATTACAAAAAACTATAAAAAACTAATTTCTTATCAAAGAGATAAGCTTGAATGTGTTTTAAAAAATCAAGCATTTAGCGACAGTAAAAAGAAAAGTTACGAAAAGGTAAAAAAAGAAATTATGGAAGAACTTTTGAAGCTTCAGCTTAACCAAGTTACTCAAGAAGATTTGGTTGCCTTAAATTATGCTGAAAATAAAAAAATCCTTTCTTACGATGGTGAATTAATGAGAGCGGCAAATAAACATGGTATTTCAAGAGACGATTTTATTAAATTTTATGTAGGTAATGAACTAAATCCAAATTTTGAAAAATTTTTAAGTGAAGAAAAAAGTTGGTTAGCTTTCTTTACTAAAGAAAAAAAACTTTTTGCAAATTTAAAAGATAAACTTATTGAGCTCAGTGACAACATTGGAATGTCAATTTCTGATTTTAGAATTTTAGTGAATAAAATTAAAAAAGGGGAAAGAGAGTCTAGAATTGCAAAAAAAGAAATGATCGAAGCCAATCTTAGATTAGTTATTTCGATTGCAAAAAAATATACAAATAGAGGTTTGCAGTTTTTAGATTTAATTCAAGAAGGTAACATTGGTTTAATGAAAGCGGTAGATAAGTTTGAGTATAGAAGGGGATATAAATTTTCAACATATGCAACATGGTGGATAAGGCAAGCCATTACAAGATCAATTGCTGACCAAGCTAGAACGATTAGAATTCCAGTTCATATGATAGAAACAATAAATAAAATTGTAAGAACTCAAAGACAAATGATGAGTGAGTTTGGAAGAGAACCTACACCAGAAGAGTTATCAAAAAAATTGGCAATGCCGCTTGAAAAAGTTAGAAAAGTTTTAAAGATAGCAAAAGAGCCAGTGTCATTAGAAACTCCAGTCGGAGATGAAGAAGATAGTACTCTTGGTGATTTTATTGAAGACTCAAATGCATTAATACCTGTAGATGCTGCGGTTCAGACTGCATTAAAAAATACAACAACCAAAGTTTTGGCTTCTTTAACTCCAAGAGAAGAAAGAGTATTGAGAATGAGATTTGGTATTGGCATGAATACAGATCATACCCTCGAGGAAGTTGGCCAGCAGTTTTCTGTTACTAGAGAAAGGATCAGACAGATTGAAGCAAAGGCATTAAGAAAACTAAAACACCCAAGTCGATCTAGGCAATTAAAAAGTTTCTTAGATAATTAAAATAATTTATTTATTTTTGTTATCATTAGTGTAATAACAAAATATTCCGGGCCTGTAGCTCAGTTGGTTAGAGCCCCCCGCTCATAACGGGGTTGTCGGGGGTTCAAATCCCTCCGGGCCCACCAATAAATAATGACCAAACCATCTATAAAAAGTTATTTTTTACTTTTCTTTTTAGCAGCCATATGGGGCTCTGCTTTTTTTAATTATAAAATTGTTTTAACAAGTTTTGACTATTTTCTCTTAGCAGGTGGAAGATTATTTTTTGCCACTATTTTTTTATGTTTACTATCCTTATTTTTTTTGAGGTCTATAAATTTTAAAATTTTATTCTCTAAAAATTTTTATATTTTTTTTATTATTGGTTTTACAAATTATGTATTGCCCTTCAGTTTAATAGCATTCGGCATAGATGGTATGTCTAGTGGTCTTGCAGCATTATTGATGTCTGCTGGCCCATTTTATGCAATTATTTTATCACACTTATTTACTAATGATAAATTCAATAAATATAAACTAATTGGAACTATGATTGGTTTTGTCAGTGTGTTTATTTTATTTTACGATCAAGTTTATGTTACAAAATCAACAACAATAAAATCAGTTCTAATTGTAATGTCAGCATCTCTGAGTTATGTGATTGGAGGCTTGATTGTGCAAAAATTTAAAAAGTTTAATAATCAAACTATTGCAACCTTGTCTATGGGATGTGGAACAATATTATTATTACCAATTTGTATATATAAGCTATCTAAACTAAATATTAATTATGTTGAACTTAATAGTTTATTAAGTCTAATTTATCTTGGTGTATTTAGTACTGCAATTGCTTTTATGATGAGGGCAAAATTAATTTTTGACAATGGTTTAATTTTTATGTCTCAAGTATCGTTATTAATACCAATTTTTGGTTTATATTTTAGCTGGCTATTTTTAAGTGAAAAATTTACTGCAAATATGTTAATTTCCCTTTTTATTATTTTGTTTGGTCTGTGGGTTTTGCAATTAGGATATAAAAAATCTAATTCTTAGATATAAATTCATTCAAGTTAGCTATTAAACCATCAAAGCCTTTACTGGCTAATATTGAGCTAAATTCTTCTCTTTGAGTTTTTGCTAAGCTTAAACCTTCTACGACTAAATCTCTTATAACTAACTTTTTATTTATATTGAAAACTCTCCAGTCAATTTTTATTTCTTGATTTTCTTTTTTAGATATCATTTTTGAATTTACTAAAACATAGTTATCACTTATTCTTTTTGATCCAGTAACTTTTATATTTTGGTCACTATAATTTTGTAATCTACTTGATATATTCTTTGCAAAAAAAACTCTGAATACCTCTGAATATTTTTTTAACTGAGCTTCATTCAAATCTTTTCTTGAAGACCCTAGGGTAAATCGACCTAAACCATCTACATCAACAACATCCAGAGCGATAGCTTCAATTTTCTTTTTTTTATCGGCTATATTAAGATTTGAGTCTAAGATAATTTTTTTAGCATTATCAGTTGTTGATTGAACAAGTTGTTCAGCTTCTGTTTCAAATGAGTAACTGTTAGAAGATAGAATGATAAAGAAAAATATATTTAAAAAAAAATTTTTTCTTAACATTTATTTTGAAAAACTATTTGAAATCTTTCCATTGCTCTTCATCAGAAGAGTTGCCATCATTTGTTAAATAGTTTCTTCTTTGAAGGTATAAACTTCTAACAGATGCATATAGATCTACAGAATTTTTTTCTAAATTATCTAGTGCATTTAAATTTTCAGCTCGCCAATTTGTTTTATCAAGGGCAGTTTCTCCCCAGTAAGTTCCGTCTCCTAGGTTGTTTCCAAGTAACATTTCTTTATTTCCAACTGTACTTAAATAAAAAGGATCAAGCATTGCATTGCCGATTTTTCCAACACTGTCTCTTAAAGTTGCGGGCCCCAGAACAGGTAACATTACATAACATCCGTGTCCAACACCCCAGGCTCCAAGAGTTTGGCCATAGTCTTCATTTTCATTTTTTTTAAATCCCAGTTTTGATGCTGGATCAAATATTCCAAGTATCCCAATGGTTGTGTTTATAAAAAATCTTCCAGTATCATTTATGCCTTGTTTATATTTACCTTGAAGAAATTGATTTGGAATTTGAACAAAGTAGGAAACATTATTGGTTGCATTTTTCACTCCAGTTTTCAACGGATCAGGCAGGTATGAATAGCCTTTTGCAACTGGTTTAAAAATAGTTTTATCTAACCCCATATTAAATGAAAAAACGGCTCTGTTTACTGGTTCAAAACAATCCTTAGTTTTTGAAAACGAAACTGTGGGCGTCAGTGTTATTACTGATGCAATTGATGCAATTAATAAAGTGCTTAAAAACTTTTTCATTTTTTTATATTTGTGCGAGTATATAGTGATATTTGTAGCTAAAACTAGAGTAAAAAAAGGCAATTAATGCATTTAAAAATAAAGAAAAAACCTAGTAAAAACTTTGACAAATTAAAAGATAGAAGAATTAAGTATATAATAATTCATTATACGGGCATGAAAGACCAGAAATCTGCAATTAAAAGATTACAATCAAAAGTTGCAAAAGTTAGCTGCCATTATTTAATTAGCAGAGGAGGCAAAATCTATCAAATGGTTCAAGACCAAGATGTCGCTTGGCACGCTGGAAAATCAAAATGGGGTAAAGACATTAATTTAAATTCTAAATCAATTGGAATTGAATTGGTAAACAAAGGGTTTGAAAGTTTTCCTGAAAAACAGATTGTTGCGTTAATAAATGTTTTAAAAATCCTAAAAAAAAAATACCAGATCAAACCCACTTATATTCTTGGGCACGAAGATATATCTCCTGGTAGAAAGACTGATCCAGGTCCGAAATTTCCCTGGAAAATATTGTATAATCACAAACTTACTAAAAAGCATTGATTTTACTTGTTTTTTGACTATAAGCATTTTGCTAGTTGGTTGAATGGTAGCTCTATTATAATAGAGAGGAAAGTCTGGGCTCCATAGGAAAAAGTACCAGGTAACTCCTGGCAGGAGAAATCCTAGAGATAGTGCCACAGAGAATAGACCGCCTAATCAAGGCAAGGGTGAAACGGTGAGGTAAGAGCTCACCGCCTTTTTAGTAATAAAAAGGGCAAGGAAAACCTTACTTGGAGCAAGACCAAATAGGGGTAGCACGATCTTTGATCAAACATCCTAAGTTTGCTACCCGGGTTGGTTGCTGGAGCTGTTTAGAAATAATCAGCCAAGATAAATTACCATTTTAAATGACAGAACCCAGCTTATAGACCAACTAGCAAATTCAATTATAAATAGAACAATATAAGAACAACTAAAAGTTGAATATAAATTGACTATTTATTAAAAACCATATATTCCCATAAAATCCCATAAAAGGGAATTTGATGAATAAATTGTATGTTTATTTCTACTTACGAAAACAAACTAGACAAAAAAGGAAGGGTGTCCGTGCCTGCAGCTTATAGATCTCATTTATCTACCCTTGGTTATAACGGAGTTGTTTGTTACCCATCTTTTACAAATTCATCTATTGAATTTTGTCCTCAAGACAGACTAGAAAAAATTATTGAAACAATTGAAACACTAAATCCTTTTGAAGAAAATAGAGATATCTTTTCTACATCAATCTTAGCAAACAGTTCTCAACTTAATTTTGATGGTGATGGAAGAATTACTTTAAATGAAAAATTATTAGAGCATTCAAAAATAAAAGAAAAAGTTTTATTTGTTGGTCAAGGAAAAACATTTCAGATGTGGGAACCAACTTTATTTAAAAAATTCAGTGATGATGCAAGAAAAAAAGCAAATTTAAAAAGATCAGAACTGAAATGGAAACAATCAAACTAAAAAAGGAGAAAACGATGGCAATAAATATAACAGCACCTGAATTAAGAGAATTAAAACCAAGAATAGTAGTTTTAGGAGTTGGGGGAGCAGGAGGAAACGCAATCAATAATATGATTGACTCTGGTATCCAAGGTGTCGAGTTTGTTGCCGCAAATACAGATGCACAAGATTTAAAAAAGAATAAAGCTGATTGTAAAATTCAACTAGGTGCTAATTTGACAAGAGGTTTAGGCGCTGGTGCAAAAGCTGATATTGGACAAGCAGCTGCCGATGAGTCAATGAATGAAATAATTAATTTATTACAAGGTGCAAATATGGTTTTTGTAACTGCTGGAATGGGAGGTGGTACAGGAACAGGTGCAGCACCAGTTATTGCAAAGGCTGCAAAGGATTTAAATATTTTAACCGTAGCAGTTGTAACTAAACCTTTTATGTTTGAAGGACCGGGTAGAATAAGAGTTGCTGAAGCAGGTTTAGAAAATCTTTCTAAAGTTGTTGATACGAGCATAATTATTCCAAACCAGAATTTATTTAAAATTGCAGATGATAAAACAACATTTCCTCAAGCATTTAGAATGGCTGATAATGTTTTAATGCACGGCGTAAGAGGAATAACAGATTTGATTGTACAACCTGGATTAATGAATTTGGATTTTGCTGACATTGAAACTATCATGAGCGGAATGGGAAAAGCTATGATGGGAACTGGAGAGGCAGAAGGAGAAAAAAGAGCAGAGCTTGCTTCTGAAGCTGCTATAAATAATCCTTTGATTGATGATTATACTCTTAAAGGAGCTAAAGGTTTACTAGTAAACATCACTGGTGGTAATGATATTACTTTATTTGAAGTAGATGAAGCGGCAAATAAAATTAGAGCTGAGGTAGATCCTACTGCAGATATTTTAATCGGTTCAACTATTGATGAATCTATGAATGGCAAAGTAAGAGTTTCAATTGTTGTTACAGGATTAGGTGGAGAAGTTGTAAAAAACAAACCAACTTTAAGTGTTGTTCAAAATAGAAATCATGGTTACTCAAGACCAAATCTATTTAATAATGCACACTCACCATATTCAAATTATAGCCAAGAAGCGTTTACACAAAATGGTCATCAAGCTAATTCAAGTAACGCCCCTATGGCCAGCGCAACAACTAATCATTCAGCACCTATTTCAGGCTCAAATGCATTGGATGTTAACTCTATCTATAAAACAGAGCAGAATGTTACTCATGAAATCAATACAAATTATGAGGAGTTACAAAAAAGCGCTCCTATAGACAATTCTGTTACGGAGGATTTTATTAGTGAGGATCAAAATTTTGATAGTCTCGATGCAAGCTCCATTGAGGTACAGTCTTCACTAAACATAGAAGAAAATACAATTGAAAATAATAATGTAGAAACTGAAAATGCTACTCCACAGCTATTCACTGGAGATGAAGAGATAAGAGATCATGATCAAGAAAAATCATTAGCCGATGAAATTGATACGGATTTGTCCGATATTAATTTTGACGATAAGGATGATCTTGAGATCCCTGCATTTTTAAGAAGACAAACTAATTAGAGATTATGCTCAATGTCACTGGATACAATAAAACATTATCCAGTGATGTTGAGAGAAGTCACTAATTTTCTTTCAGATAATAAATTAATATTAGACTGTACTTTTGGAGGAGGCGGGTATTCTTCTGAAATTTTAAAAAAATATTCGAATTCAAAAGTTATCGCTATAGATAGAGATATTGAAATTATTCAATTTGCAAAAAAGTTAGAAAAAAAATATTTAAAACGTTTTGTTTTTAAAAATCTTAAATTTTCTGAAATACATAAAGTAAAAGAAATAAATCAAATAGATTATTTTATTTTTGACCTTGGTGTTTCGCACTTTCAATTGAAAGATATGAAGCGAGGGTTCTCATTTAGTTCAGATGACAGTTTAAGTATGAGCATGGGTTTAACAGACCTGGATGCAGAGGAATTAATTAGAAAAGTTTCTGAAAAGGATTTAAAAAATATTTTAAAATTTTTTGGAGAAGAAAAATTCGCTTCAAAAATTGCAAATAAAATTATTAATGTACGAAAAAACAAAAATATATCATCTGGTAAAAAATTAGCTGAAATTATAGAAACTATTAAATTTAAAAAAAATAAAACTCACCCTTCAACAAAATCTTTCCAAGCATTAAGAATGATTGTAAATCAAGAATTATTAGAAATATACAAATCATTAAAATTTATAATTGAAAACTGTAAAGAAAACTCAACAATTATAGTTGTTACATTTCATTCTCTTGAAGATCTTCTTGTTAAAAAAATAATAAATTTTTATGGAAAAAAAACTTCAACTTCGAGATACTTACCACAAGACTCGGATATTAAAAAAATGCCTATAAAAATTTTAACTAACAAAGCTATTAAACCAAATTCAGAGGAAGTTAATGTAAATCCAAGCTCTCGTTCAGCAAAACTGAGAGCTTTTACTAAAATTTGCAAACCTGATTTTATTTTAAATAGATC
>NZ_JBNAIK010000010.1:0-13223 GCF_052048155.1 Candidatus Pelagibacter sp. HIMB109 | reverse complement strand
GGTCTAGCTCCAGTTAGAAAACGTCCTGGAATTAAAAAAGTTGATTTAAGCAAAATTGAGATTGAAAAATATGAAGTCAAAGCAGATAAAAAAGACTTAGAGACAAGGTTAAATCAATTAGCTGAAAGTTCTAAAAAATATAATGATAATGATGCATCAAAAGCTGCAGCTAACAATGATTTAGTTGAATTTAATTATGAAGCTACAGTAGATGGAAAATCTTTTGAAGGAAACAAGGGTGAAAAGCTTCAAATTGTTTTAGGGAAAGATCTTTTTATCAAAGGTTTTGATAAGCAAATTATTGGTGTTAGGAAAAATGATGAAAAAGTAGTGAAAATCAATCTACCTGACAACTATCCTAAAAAAGAACTTGCTGGCAAAGCCTCAGAGTTCAAATGCAAAATTACAAATATCAAATCACCTGAAGAGCAAAAAATCGATGATGCTTTTGCCAAAAACATGGGAGCGAAAGATTTATCTGATTTAAAATCAATGATTGAAAAACAAATTTCAAAAGAATTTGAAAGTATTACTGACCAGCTTTGTAAAAAAGAAATCTTGGATCAGTTAGATAAACAATTTAAAATTGATTTACCAAAGGGAATGCTTGACTCTGAAATTAAAACTGTAGAGCACACGATGGTTCATGAAAAAATGAATGAAAAAGGTGAAAAAGATCATTCCAAAATTAAATTAGATGACAACGATAAAAAAGAAGTGAAAAAAATTTCAGAGAGAAGAGTTAAGCTTGCTTTGGTATTATCAAATATTGGTGAAGAACATTCTGTAAAAGTTTCTTCACAAGAACTTCAAGGTGAGCTTGAAAAACAACTTAGAATGTACCCGGGTCAAGAAAAAACAATTAGAGAATACTACCAAAAAAATCCCTCTGAACTTACAAAACTAAGAGGACCAATATTTGAAGATAAAGTAATGAATTTAATAAAAGAAAAAGCAAAAACAAAAGTTAAATCAATTACAAAAGAAGAACTTCAAAATATTATGAGTCCTAGTACAGATAATAAAACTAAAACAAATACAAAAACTGTAAAAAAAGCTACAGCTAAGAAATCTGGTGCTAAAAAAACTAGTAAAAAATAATCAATAGATATAAATTTAAATTACTGATTCGTATGAAAGACCCTTTTGATGTTTACATGAATACATTAGTTCCGATGGTGATTGAGCAAACACCAAGAGGAGAAAGATCTTTTGATATTTATTCAAGATTACTAAAAGAAAGAATAATTTTTTTAACAGGACCAATAAATTCATATATTTCAAGTTTAGTTTCAGCTCAGCTATTATTTTTAGAGTCAGAAAATAATTCTAAAGAAATTTATTTATATATTAATTCTCCAGGTGGCGTTGTCACCGATGGTCTTGCAATTTATGATACTATGCAATTTATTAAACCAACTGTATCAACATTATGCATTGGTCAGGCTGCATCAATGGGCTCTTTCTTGTTAGCCGCGGGTGAAAAAGGTTTGAGAATGTCACTTCCGAATGCAAGAATAATGGTTCATCAACCATCAGCTGGTTTTCAAGGTCAGGCAACTGATATTGAAATACATACTAAAGAAATTTTGAGCACAAAAAAAAGGCTTAACGAAATCTACTCTAAACATACCGGTCAAACTGTAGAGACAATAAAAGAAGCTCTTGAAAGAGATAATTTTATGAGTGCTGATGAGGCGAAAAAGTTTGGACTTGTAGATAAAGTCGTTGAAAAGCGAGAAAATTAGAAAATATTCAATACAACTAATACTTGATTATATGACTCTGGCTGAGTTAATGTAAGATATATTGATTCGAAATGTCTAAAGAAAATAAAAATACTCTGTACTGTTCTTTTTGTGGAAAGAGCCAACATGAAGTTCGAAAATTAATCGCGGGTCCAACAGTTTTTATTTGCGACGAATGTGTAGAACTTTGTATGGATATAATAAAAGAGGAGAGCAAGAGTCAAATTTCTAAAAATGAAGAGGGTGTACCTACACCAAAAGAAATTTTTTCAATTTTAAATGATTATGTGATTGGACAAAAGAAAGCTAAACAAATTTTATCTGTCGCAGTTCATAATCATTACAAAAGGTTAGGCCATACTGAAAAATCTTCTAATGATGTTGAGCTAGCTAAATCAAATATTCTGTTAATTGGGCCAACTGGATGCGGAAAGACTTTGCTGGCACAAACTCTTGCAAAAATTTTAGATGTTCCTTTTACAATGGCAGATGCAACGACTTTAACAGAAGCAGGTTATGTAGGCGAAGATGTAGAAAATATTATTTTAAAATTACTTCAAGCAGCAGATTACAATGTTGAAAAAGCTCAAAGAGGAATTGTTTATATTGATGAGGTCGACAAAATAAGTAGAAAAACTGAAAATCCTTCAATAACAAGAGATGTATCTGGAGAAGGTGTTCAGCAAGCATTATTAAAAATCATGGAAGGGACAGTAGCAAGTGTTCCACCGCAAGGAGGTAGAAAACATCCTCAACAAGAGTTTTTGCAAGTTGATACTACAAATATATTATTTATTGTTGGTGGTGCCTTTGCGGGAATAGATAAAATCATAGCTGACAGAGGTCAAGGTTCATCAATCGGCTTTGGCGCTAAGATTAAAGATAAAATTGAAAAAGGTGCAGGTGAGTTAATGAAAGATGTTCAACCAGAGGATCTATTAAAGTTTGGTTTAATACCAGAGTTTATTGGAAGGTTGCCCATAATATCTACCTTGGAAGATCTGGATGAACAAAGTTTGGTAAAAATCCTTGAGGAGCCTAAAAACTCCCTTACAAAGCAATATTCTAAATTGTTTGAAATTGAAGGTGTAAAATTAACGTTTGCCAAAGAAGCTCTTAAAGAAATAGCTCAGAAAGCAATTGCTAGAAAAACTGGAGCCAGAGGTTTGAGGTCAATTATTGAGGAAGTTTTACTTGAAACAATGTTTGATCTACCATCTATCGAAGGTGTTGATGAAGTAATTTTGAATAAAGAGGTGATTAATGGAAAAACAAAACCATTAATGATATATTCCAAAAATTCTCCCAAGACAAAAGAAGAAGAAAAAGACACTAAAATTGCCAATTAAAAATTGGTGATAATTTTTTAAATATCTCCTTGTTTTATCGCCTTTAATAATTATGTTTTGATTATGGTCGTAAATCAAAACTCTTTACCTGTATTGCCCTTAAGGGACATAGTAGTTTTCCCAAACTCTACAACACCATTATTTGTTGGTCGTGAAAAATCAATTAATGCTTTAGATTTTGCAATGAATAATTCAAAAAAGATAGTGCTATTAACTCAAAAAAATCCGGATGTAGACAATCCTAATGAAAAAGATCTTTACTCAATTGGAACTATTGCAGAGGTGCTTCAGCTCCTCAAATTACCGGATGGAACTGTAAAAATTTTAGTTGAAGGAAAATCAGTATGTAAAGTTATTGAGTTTAAAAAAAATGAAAAACTTTTAAATGCACAGGTAGAAAATTGTATTTTAGTAGAGGATAAAAATAATAATTTGTTATCTCAGGCTTTAGTTAATAAATTTAATAAACTATCAAAAAGTTCAAAAAAATTTAGCGAAGAATCAAATATAAATTTTAAAAATATTTCAGATCCAAATATTATAGCTAATAAAACTGTATCTACACTTGGAGTGGATTTAGAAGAAAAGCAAAAAATTTTAGAAACTTTAAATGTGCAAAAAAAACTAGAAATGATCATTGGGCACTTAGATAGCGAATTAGAGTTAATGTCAGTTGAAAAAAGAATTCGTGGCAGAGTAAAGAACCAGATGGAAAAGACCCAAAGAGAGTATTACTTGAATGAACAACTTAAAGCAATACAAAAAGAACTTGGCGAAATAGAAGAGGGAAAAGATGAGCTGAAACAATTAGAGGATGCAATTAAAAAAGCGAAAATGCCAAAAGAAGCAGAAGAAAAATCTTTTTCAGAATTAAAAAAATTAAAAACGATGAGTCCAATGTCAGCAGAGTCAACAGTAGTTAGAAATTACCTGGACTGGATGACTTCTTTGCCTTGGAATGAAAAATCTAACGTAAGCACAGACCTAGATAAAGCTGAAAAAATATTAGATCATGATCATTATGGTCTTGAAAAAGTAAAAGATAGAATTTTGGAATTTTTAGCAGTTCAATCTAGAATAAAAAAAATAAAGGGACCAATACTATGTTTAGTCGGTCCCCCAGGTGTTGGAAAAACTTCTCTTGGTAAATCAATCGCAAAAGCAACTGGTCGTGAATTCGTAAGAATGTCTCTAGGGGGAGTAAGAGACGAAGCTGAAATAAGAGGCCATAGAAGAACATATATAGGTAGCTTGCCAGGTAAAATTATCCAAATGATGAAAAAAGCTGGGAAAACAAATCCTCTATTTTTACTTGATGAAATAGATAAAGTTGGAATGGATTATAGAGGTGACCCGTCATCTGCTTTATTAGAAGCCTTAGATCCTGAGCAAAATAAAGATTTTAATGATCACTATCTTGAAGTCGATTATGATCTATCAAATGTTATGTTTGTTACTACTGCAAATACTTTAAATATCCCTGGACCATTGCTTGATAGAATGGAAATCATTCGTTTGGCTGGTTATACGGAAGAAGAAAAATTAGAAATTTCAAAAAAATATCTTTTACCAAAACAACTAAAAGATAACGGTCTTAAAGAAAATGAGCTAAAAATTAATGACGATGAAATATTAGAAATTGTTAGAAGGTACACTAAGGAATCTGGTGTTCGAGGATTAGAGCGTGAAATATCTAAGCTCGCGAGAAAAAGCGTTAAAGAAATTGTTACTAAAAAGAAAGAAACAATAGAAATTAGCGCAGATAATATTGATGAGTATCTTGGTGTTAAAAAATTCAAATATGGCGAAATTGAAAAAACAGATATGGTCGGAGTAGTTACTGGCCTGGCCTGGACTGAGGTAGGTGGTGAACTGTTATCTATAGAAACAGTGGTTATGCCAGGTAAAGGAAAATTGGAATATACTGGAAAACTCGGGGATGTTATGAAAGAATCTATTAAGGCTGCTAAATCGTTTATAAGATCTAAATGCCTTGATTATGGTATTGCACCCCCAGTTTTTGAAAAAAAAGATTTTCATGTACACGTTCCTGAAGGTGCGACTCCAAAAGATGGACCGTCAGCTGGAATTGCAATGGTTACATCTATCGTTTCTGCTTTAGCCAATATACCTGTCAAAAGAGATGTAGCGATGACTGGTGAAGTTACATTAAGAGGAAGGGTATTGCCCATAGGAGGGCTGAAGGAAAAACTTTTGGCTGCCTTAAGAGGAGGAATAAAAACAGCAATCATTCCATCTGAAAATGAAAAAGATCTCAAAGAAATACCTCAAAATGTTAAAGATGGATTAAAAATTATCGCAGTAGACCACGTTGATGAAGTTATCAAAATAGCATTAACAAAACAACCAGACCCTATTAATTGGATCGAGGTTGATGAGATAAATCAAAAAACTACATCAGCAGTTGAGCAAAAAAGTCCTCATTAAATTTTAGCAAATTATTGATGCAATTAGTAATTAAATAAGGTAATACCTCCTTTTCGGGCGGTTAGCTCAGTTGGTAGAGCATCTCGTTTACACCGAGAGGGTCGGGAGTTCGAGTCTCTCACCGCCCACCAAACCGGGGGTGTAGCTCAGCTTGGTTAGAGCGCCTGCCTGTCACGCAGGAGGCCGCGGGTTCGAGTCCCGTCACTCCCGCCAGTTATGAATGATAATTTTAATATAGCAAAAAACTTTTTTGAAACCGGAGAAGATTTTTTTTTAAAAAAAAAATATGACGAAGCAGAAAAAAATTTTAATTTATCTCTTAAATTTTTACCTGATCGAGTTTCTACATTAATAAATTTAGGATTATGCAAAATTAAATTAAAAGAATACAACAAATGCTTAGAGATCATAAATAAAATCCAAACTCTAAATCACAATTCATTTGATTTTCAAAATTTGAAAAGTTTGTATTTTGGTGAAACTTTGCAGTTTGAAAAAGCTATTGATGAAATTGATAAATGTTTAAATTATAAAAATTTAAATAATTTTGATAAATCTAATTTGCTTAATTACAAAGGCATAGCTTGTTCAAAGTTATCTCAATATAAAGAAAGTATTAAATTACAAAAAGAAGCGGTTAACTTAAATGAAAATAATTTTGATGCTCAGTGTAATTTAGGTTTCAATAATTTAGTTTTAGAAAATTTTGAAATAGGGTGGAAACAATATGAGTTTCGGCTTAAAAAAAATAATTTAGATACTTCAAAATACCCTATAAAAATTTCCGACATCAAAAATAAAAAAATTTTAATTAAAGCAGAGCAGGGAATTGGGGATGTAATAATGTTTTCAAGATTTCTAACAGATTTGTTGTTTTATACTACCGACATAACAGTAGAAATACCAAGTGTACTTAAAAACTTTTTTAGAAATGATCAGTTTAATTTCACTACAAAAAAAACTATAAAATTAAATAATTTTGACTTTGAGATTTTTATAGGATCACTTCCATATTTATTTAATAAAAAAAATGATTTTAAAATAAAATCAAATTTATTAAACTCTCAAATATTTAACGCTCAAGTTCCGAAAGATAAAAGTTTTAAAGTTGGTTTAGCATGGTCTGGTAATGAAAATTTTAAATATGATAAATTAAGATCTTTGGAATTGAAATATTTAAGTAAACTTTTTTCTCTAAAAAATCAAAATGTTGAGTTTTTTTGTTTACAAAAAGATATAAGAGAAAATGATAAAGAGTATTTTGAAAAAGTAAAAATAAAATATTTAGGAGATTTAAATTTTTTTGAAGTTTCTAAAAATATAATTAATTTTAATTTGATCATTTCTTCAGATACTTCATTACTTCACTTGGCATCTACATTGGGCATTAAGACATTTGGATTGATTTCCAATATACCTGATTGGCGATGGTCACTGGACCGTGATGATAGTTATTGGTATGATAATTTAACTCTGTTTAGAAAAAAACAAAATGAAAATTGGGAAGACGTGATTGACCGGGTGTATATTGAGGTAAAAGATTTAATTTAATTTACTTTTTTTTATTTGTTTCATCTAAAATTTTAATTTCTCTCGCCTTTGTAATTATTTTATCTTTAATTTTTTTATTGAATGAATTATCCATATTTTTGGTTTGACATTTACTTGTTTCGCAAATTTTTTTAAATGATTTTACCATTACTGATGAAGCCTTAAGTTCACTTGAGAGGAATCTTATCTCAATTTTAATACTTTCATTCGACAGGTTTGGAGAGTACCAGTCGCTTACGATAACCCCACCTGAGTAATCAACGGTATTTAAAGGTAAAAAATTTAATGATTCTAGAGAAGCTCTCCACAAAACATTTGATGTTGAGAACTCAAACGTTGTACTTTTATTATTTCCAAGGTTGCCAAATAACTTAGTTTTTTGCTCTTCAGCCCTTTTATCCATACTTATTTCTCTTCTTTTTTTTTTAACAACCTCTCCATCTCCAGATTTTTCATTAGAAGAACAGTTAAACAAGATTAATGAGGCTAAGACTGCTAAAAGTGTTGAAATAAGCTTATTTTTCATATTAAATAAAGTCTAATATCCGTTAATTTTATTAATTCAAGATGTTAGTTGTTGCATAAATGTAACACATTTTAATATTTTTTGCTCAAAACCTATAGTTTGTTGAGAATGTTTGCAAATGAAGGGATAAACACTTGTTTTTTAACGAAAGGAAAACAATGAAAAACAATAAACTATTATTGTCTACTGCTTTGATTTCGTCTGTATTAGCAGCTGGTACTGCTGCACATTCTGCGGCTAGTATATCTGGTGCTGTAGAATATACATACAACTCAGCTGAAGACACTGGTTCTGATTCATCAGGTGCTTTAGGTTCTGAGGAAACTGTAAAGTTTTCTGGTTCTAAAGATGCTGATATCGGAACAATCACTACATCTTTCAAATTAGAAGATGCTGCAATCGAAGCTCCAGTAATTTCAATTACTAACGGAGATACAACTGTAGGCTTAGGTGCTGACTTTGCTCCAAGTTTATCATTCACTAACATTCCAACAGTGGGTGACAGAGCTTGTACAGTTGGTAAAAACATTGGTTCTGCTGCAATCGAAACAGTTTGTGGTGGTGCTAAAGTAACAAACGCAACAGGAATTTTATTCGCTCAAAAATTTGATGGCGGAAAAATTTCTGCGTTCATCGTTCCAGACATTTCAGTAACACAAGGTGGTGGAGGAGACTCTTCTAACACTGTAAGTGCTACTACAGGTGGTTCTGCTATGAACATCGTTGTTTCATCTAACTTAGGCGTTGACGGATTAAGCGTTAAAGCTGGTATGAACGATGTTACTGGTAAAAACGGAAACGAAGACCAAAAATCAACAAACATTGGTGCTACTTATAACTTTGGTAACATTTCAGTGGGTGTGAACAGAGCTGAAACTGAAAACTTAGCTTTAGCTGCTGCTCAAGATGAGTACAAAACTGACTCAATTGGTGTTGGTTACGCTATCAATGATAACTTCTCAGTTTCATTAAACTATGAAGAAACAGATGGTGATACAAACGGCACTGATTTAGCTAACGAAGAAGAAACTACTATGGTTTCTGTTGGTTACAACATGGGCGGTTTAGGTCTTGAAATTTCTTATGCAGAAATCGACAACGTAGCAGGTAACTCTGCTTCTGACGGTGATGCATTCCAGATCAGAACTGTAGGTAAGTTTTAATTAACTTAACTTAGTTGAATTACCAAAAGGCCCACATTATATTAATGTGGGCCTTTTTTTTATGAACCAAGACCAAATTTATAACCAATTATTATCTTATTTAAAAAAAGAACGTCTTAAAGATTTTGAAAGAGAAATTAATAGATTGTTCCAAATCAAAGAGAATAGGGAGAGTCCAGTTCTTCTGAATTTGTATGGAGTTTTTCTCGAAATCAAAAAAGATTTTAATAAATCAATACAATTTTTTGCAAAATGTATTTCAATAAATAAGAGTTATGCACCCCCATATTTGAATCTTGGAAGATTATATTTACATTTTAAAATGTATAAATCTTCAATTGATTTTTTAAAAAAATATTTAAATTTAGAGGAAAATGAATTCGATGGAGAGTATTTTTTAGCAAGAGCATATTATTTTAATTACGAATATAAAAATGCAATAGATTTGTTAGAAAAAATTTATACTAAATACGAAAATAAAATTGATACAGGTCAAAAGGTAGAAATTTTAAATTTAACTGGAGCAGCTTATACGCTTAATAAAAATATAGATGAAGCAGTAATAAAATATAATCATGCACTAAAATTAGATAAAAATAATGTTGTAACACTTGGTAATTTAGCAAATGCATATAGATCCCAAGATAAAACGAAGGAAGCATTAAAAATATTTAATAAATCTTTAGAATTAGATCCTAACAATCCCCACTTACACAAGGATTTAAGTGTTCTTATTAAATACAAAGACAAAGAGGATAAACATCTTAAGGAAATGGTAAAACTATACAATTCAAAGAATTACTCATTAAAAGACAAGGCCGAGATAGGATTTGCCATTGGAAAAGCATATGATGATATGAAAATGCCAGAGGAAGCTAGTAAATATTTAATTTTTTCAAACAATCAGAGACGAGAGGAATTCAATTATAATTTTAAAAATGAAATACAAGAGTTTGAATTACACAGGGATTTATTTGGTAGTATAAAAAACAGGATTCAAAAAAATGTTAGCAGAAGTAAACCTGTGCCTATTTTTATTTTAGGAATGCCAAGGTCAGGAACTACACTTGTGGAACAAATCCTTTCATCTCATAGTAAAGTAGAAGGTGGAGATGAAATCTTTTTTTTAGCAGATAGCTTACAACAGGCTTTTCCTCACAAATCTTTTGACGATTTTCCAAAATGTTTTGAAGAGGATACCAAAAAAAAATTAAATAAATTGTCAGATCTTTATATTAGTGAGTTAGATAAAATTTCTAACAAGAAAGATTTTGTAACTGATAAGATGCCTTTAAATTTTAAATTAATTGGATTGATTTACCATGCACTACCTGACGCAAAGATAATACATTGTGTTAGAGATGGCAGAGACACCTGTCTTTCGATTTATAAAAATAATTTTGGTACAGATAAGCTTGCTTGGGCCTACGATCAGGATGATCTTTCAAATTTTTTTAATCAATATGTAGATTATATGAAATTTTGGAAAAACTTATATAGTGATTTTATTTATGATTTTAAATATGAGTTAATAATAAATGATACTGAAAATCAAATTAAATCACTATTAGATTTTTGTAATTTAGAATTTGAACATAATTGTTTAAATTTTTTTAAAAATAAAAGGGCAGTTCAAACTGTAAGCACTATGCAAGTTCGTCAGCCTATTTATTCATCTTCGGTTAAAGCCTGGGAAAAGTACAAAGATTACTTTCCTGAATTATTTAAAAATATAAAAAATTATTAATTTAGATTTAATATTGTTAAAGCGGATGCTACAGATGTTGAAACATTTAAGCTATCTACTTCTGGATTGATTTTTATTTTGACCCGGTAGTCACTAAGTTTTTTTACAATACTTCTTGCTCCTTTGTTTTCAGACCCAAAGATAAAAATATTTTTATCAGACAATATTTTTTTATCAAAAAAAGTATTTGAATTGCTATCAAAACAAAAAATCCAAAAGTTATTTTTTTTTAATTCTTTAATAATATTGACTACATTTGAGGTTTTAAATATTTTAATTTTTTCAAGTATCCCACTTGCTGTTTTATTTAATAAAATACTTTTTTCTTTAAATTCATCTTTGTTGACTATCAGTGTTTTAATATTAAACGCATAGGCTGTTCTAATTATTGAACCGATATTTCTTTGATCATTTATTCCATCAAGAATAATAATGTTTTTTTGTTTAAAAATTTCAGATTTTGGGATTTCCAAATTTGTTCTCTGTATTTCAGCCAAAAAACCCTGATGGCTAATATCTGCATTGTTTATTAATGATAGTATATCTTTATTTGAAGCTATTCGAACTTGTTTTTGTAGAGATTTATCAATAAATTTTAAATTATCTTTATTTTGTAAAATTATTTTAAAAATTTTGTTATTTGTATTTTTTAGCGCTTCAAGTACTGAATGCCTACCTGCAACCCAAAACTTTGAATTTTTGCTCATAATAATAATTTCAAATATTTACTTTTTTCATTTGTTTTAAATAATTATTTTAATATAACAGCATTTTTTAAAGGAGGGGTACCAAAGCGGTCAAATGGGGCGGGCTGTAAACCCGTTGACTTCGGTCTTCGAAGGTTCGAATCCTTCCCCCTCCACCATAAAAAATCACTTGAAACTAGAGGTCAAATGAGTAAATACCCCCTTTACGCGGGTGTAGTTCAGTGGTAGAACTCCAGCCTTCCAAGCTGGTTGCGTGAGTTCGATTCTCATCACCCGCTCCAGAATGGAAAAATAAAAAAATTAGGAGAGAAATATAATAAGATGTCAAAAGAAAAATTCGATAGAAGTAAACCGCATTGTAATATTGGAACAATCGGACATGTAGACCATGGTAAAACTACGTTAACAGCAGCAATAACTAAAGTTATGTCTGAAAAAGGTGGAGCAAACTTTGTTGCTTATGATCAGATTGATAAAGCTCCAGAAGAAAAAGAAAGAGGAATTACAATTTCAACGGCTCACGTTGAATATGAAACTGAAAAACGTCACTATGCACACGTTGATTGCCCAGGACACGCTGACTATGTAAAAAATATGATTACAGGTGCAGCGCAAATGGACGGTGCGATTTTAGTTGTGAATGCAGCAGATGGACCAATGCCTCAAACCAGAGAGCATATTCTTTTAGCAAGACAAGTTGGTGTTCCTGCAATTGTGGTATTTTTAAACAAAGTGGACACTGTACAGGATAAAGAATTATTAGAATTAGTTGAAATGGAAATTAGAGAACTGTTGACATCATATCAATTTCCAGGAGATACAATTCCAATCATTAAAGGTTCTGCATTAAAAGCAATTGAAGGTGATGCTGAATTAGGCGTTAAACCAATTGAAGAATTAATGAAAGCGGTTGATGAAACTATTCCTCAACCTGAAAGACCAAAAGATAAACCTTTCCTAATGCCAATTGAAGACGTGTTCTCAATTTCTGGAAGAGGAACGGTTGTTACTGGAAGAATTGAGCAAGGTGTTGTTAATACTAACGATGAATTAGAAATTATTGGTATTAAGGAAACTCAAAAAACGGTTTGTACTGGAGTTGAGATGTTTAGAAAACTTCTTGATACTGGTGAAGCCGGAGATAACATCGGGGCTTTATTAAGAGGTATTGATAGAGACCAAGTTGAAAGAGGACAGGTACTCGCAAAACCTGGTTCAATTAAACCACACACAAAATTTGAAGCAGAGGCATATATTTTGAAAAAAGAAGAAGGTGGAAGACACACTCCATTCTTCTCAAAATACAGACCTCAGTTTTATTTCAGAACAACTGACGTTACTGGAGAAGTAACATTACCAGAGGGTACTGAAATGATTATGCCTGGAGATAACGCAAAAATGACTGTTACTTTGATTAACCCAATTGCAATGAATGATGGTTTGAAGTTTGCAATTCGTGAGGGTGGAAGAACAGTAGGAGCTGGAGTAGTAACTAAGATTATAGAGTAGGCTTCACTTTATAACATTAAAGAAGGAGTGTAGCTCAATTGGTAGAGTACGGGTCTCCAAAACCCGGGGTTGAGGGTTCAAGTCCCTCCGCTCCTGCCAATAAGCTAAAACTAAAATGCAAAACCCTATAAATTTTTTCAGATCTGTAAAACAAGAAGCATTTAAAATTACTTGGCCATCAAGAAAAGAAACTTTGATGGGTTCGGTTACAGTGATTTTCATGGCAATCATTGCTTC
Organism: Candidatus Pelagibacter sp. HIMB109; assembly: GCF_052048155.1. NCBI lineage: Bacteria > Pseudomonadati > Pseudomonadota > Alphaproteobacteria > Candidatus Pelagibacterales > Candidatus Pelagibacteraceae > Candidatus Pelagibacter > Candidatus Pelagibacter sp. HIMB109. Next base: position 238 of record NZ_JBNAIK010000010.1, on the reverse strand, counting down.
TTTGTTTTTTTTGCTTTTAGATCAAATTTTTAAATTTGGGTTAGGGTTTTTGATAGGTTAAGTTATGAAATGGTATATTGTTCAAGCCCATGCTAGTGCAGAAAAAAAGGTTTCTGAACAGATAAAAGAAGAGCTTGAAAAAGCAGATTTAGGATCAAAGTTTGGTGAAATTTTAGTTCCAACTCAAGATGTTACAGAAATAAAAAAAGGCAAAAGATCTGTAGTAAAGAAAAAGTAC
>NZ_JBNAIK010000009.1:0-39479 GCF_052048155.1 Candidatus Pelagibacter sp. HIMB109 | reverse complement strand
TATTTTTTTAAACTTTTTTTGCTTTTTAAGTTTATTTTTTTTTAGTTTCTTTTTTGTTTTTAAGCTTGATTTTGAGGATTTTTTTTTCTTTTTAAAATTTTTTTTCTTTCTGATTTTCGATGGTTTTTTTTTAACCTTCGTTTTTCTTTTTTTAATTTTTTTCTTTTTATTCTTTTTAGCCATTAGATTTTTTTATTGCTTCAATTAAATGATCAACTGATTGTGCTCCAGAAATAGATAATTGATCATTAAAAACATAAAATGGAACACCTGTAATTCCCATTTCTTTTGCTACATCATCCATTTTACTAATCTTTTTAACATTCTCTTCTTTGTTTAAATATTCTTTAACTTTATCAACGGGCAATTTATTTTTTTTTGCAATAGACACTAAAATTTCCTCATCGCCTATATCTTTTGCTTTGGCAAAATAATTTTCGAACAAATCAGTAATAACATCGTTTTCAACTTTATACCTTCTAGCAAAATCTACTAATAAATGTGATTTAACTGTATTTGGAGTTCTTTGTATTTTGTCTAACTTAATTTGTAGATTTTCTTGCTCACCTTGCATAATCATATTGTCATACATAGGTTTTGCATTTTCAATACTTCCAAATTTTGAATTAATATAATCAATACGATCCATTCCATCCTTTGGCATTGATGGATTTAATTGAAAAGGCAAATTCATAACAATAGACTGTGATAAATTAAGTTGTTCTATTGCTTGGTTTAATCTCTCTTTACCAATATAACACCAACCACAAATGGTGTCGGAAAACATTTTAATTTGCATGAATTATTTAAATTCTTTTAATAAATTTTCTGCGCTTCTAGCAAAAAGATTAGTATCACTATTGATTGCTACAAAAGTGTATCCAGCTTCAACGTATTTTTTAGCATAATCTTTTTTTCCAGTTAATATACCGGCAGGTTTTCCACCTTTAGTAGCTAGTTCTAAACCTTCGTAAATAAGATCCTGAACTTCTTGGTCTTCAAATTGGCCGATTTTTCCTATTGAACCAGATAAATCACTTGGTCCAATAAAAATCCCATCTATTCCATCAACTTTTGCAATTTCAGGAATATTTTTTATTGCTTCTTTCGTTTCGCATTGAATTAAAACACAGATTTCTTTTTCTGCCTCCAGATAATAATTTTCAACATGACCATATCGATTCATCCGAGCTGCTGACATTATCCCTCTTATTCCTTTTGGTGGATATCTTGTAGCCTCAACAGCAGCTTTTGCTTCCTTAACATTTTGCACAAATGGATAAAGAATAGTTTGAGCGCCCATATCAAGAATTCTTTTAACCATAATAGGCTCGTTCCACGGGACTCTTACAACAGGCTCAGTGTCATATCCTTCCATAACTTGGAGTTGAGTTAACACCTCTTGAATGTCATTTGGTGAATGTTCCATATCAATTACAGACCAATCAAAACCAGTAACAGAGATAATTTCAGCAATAGTATTATTTGTTAAGCAACTCCAAATTCCAATTTGCTTATTTTTTTTTAAAATGTGTTCTTTAAATTTATTTTTTTTGATTTTCATTATAGCTTGTTATCTTCATTTAAGAAGTTTATCAAATTTTTTTAATAAATCATCTTTGTTTCCTTTTAAAAGATCATTTAAAATATTTTTCTTATCTCCTTTTTGATTTGGAGCTCCTTGACCTCCTAAAATATTTTTATTTAAAATATCTTTTAGTTTACTTTCAAATTTTTGTTTTATTTTTTGTTTAAGAACATCGTTTTGAACCTTAGAGACAACATTTGTTAAAATCATAGCTACAACATCTTTAAAATGATTAGCATTTTTAGTATTACCAACATTTAAAAACTCCATATTGCTTAATCTTGTATTCGTATTAATCTTCAAATCTTCTGAAATCACTTGTGCATATGCATTTTTAAAAACTAATTTCTTTATAAGAAAATTTTTATCTTTCTCTTTTGCAGGATAAATTTTATCATTCTTACTGCTTTTCCCCTGACCACTTCTTTCTTGCTTTAATGCCTGGTTGATTAAAGAGAGGTTATCTACAATTTGACCATTTCTTATCAAAACTTTGTATTGGAAATTAATCCCATTTAAATTGACTAGTTTAATTTCTACAGTATCACTAATGACAGATTTTAAATTAGTAATTATTTTAACATCTTTGATCTTTAATAGATCACCAGGAAACCTGTCGTTATTTTTGATAGTAATATTTTTTAAAGTTACTTGTTCTTTTAAAAAATCTATTTTTAAATTGTCTATTTTGACTTCCCTCTCGGCTGCCTTGGTTGCTTCACTTTCTATGATATTTTTTGCAATTTCATCAGCTTTAAATTCTGCAAAAAAATAAATTCCGCCTACAATTAAAGTGATTAAAATAATAAAAAATCTCATATTAGATATAGCGCCAGACTAATAATAATAATTATAGGTAAAACAAGAATAAAACCTATAATTTTGTTTTTAACAAAAAAATAATCCAAAACTCCAATTAAAATTTTTAGTGTTTTCATTTGTGTATTTCTAAAAGTATATCTCTTGCGCGGTTAATTTTACTAGCTAATTCATTATCTCCTGCCTTGTCTGGATGCGCCTCTTTTATTTTAGTTTTGTGAGCATTAATTATCTCTTGTCTTGAGCAATTTCTCTCTAACCCTAAGATTTTGTAAGCATCATTCACTTCGCTTATTGAAGAGGTAAATGTTCCATTTGATCTCATTCTTCTAACTTTTAAAATTGCAGAGATAAAACGATAAAGATAAATAATATTAACAAAGTTAAACATACTTCTTTTGAGTGCAGTTCCTATAACAGCAAAGAAAGGTAGTGAAAGTAAATACCTACCAGCTAAAAATAATAAAATAATTGCAGTAACTGAAAGAATTATAATCCCAAATTTAAACATTCCAGAAAATGTTTTTTTATCCATATTGGAAATTAGCCAAAGGACACCATATAAGATAAGAAATATTATTAAGCTTAAAACAATAAGATTCATTTATGAAATTAGTACCCAAATTAAGAAAAGAAAAAAAGGTGATAAATATTCACGGTGAAGAACTGGTTGATGATTATGCCTGGATTAAGCAACAAGATTGGCAAACTGTTCTAAAAAATCCATCAAAATTAAATAAAGAAGTTTTAAAATATATTGAAGATGAAAATAACTATAAATCTGAGCAACTTAAAGATTTAACGGATCTAAAAAAAAAAATTTTTAATGAACTTAAAGGAAGAATAAAAGATAAAGACTCATCTGTTCCTGTTAAAGACGGAAAATTTAGTTATTATAACAAATATTTAGAAGATGCTGAGTATCCTCAATTTTTAAGAATAAATAATCTAGATAATAAAGAAGAAATTATCTTAGATGCAAATCAAAAATCAAAAGATTTTAAATTCTTTAATCTAAGTTCTGTCAGTCATAGTCATGACCATAAATACTTAGCCTATAATGTAGATATAAATGGAAGCGAACATTATGATCTAACTGTAGAAGAAATTTTAACGCAAAAAATTATCACCAAAAAAATTGAAAACACAACTGGTGAAATTATTTGGCACCCAAATAATAAAATAATTTTTTACACTGTTTTAGATACTAATCACCGACCAAACAAAATTTTTGCTCATGAAATAGGTTCAAACCCTGCGAATGATGAATTGATTTATGAAGAAAAAGATGCAGCATATTTTTGCTATCCTTCATTAAGCCAAAGCAGAGATTATCTTCTAATAAGAACAGGTGATCACCAAACCTCTGAATATTGGTTTAGTCAAATCAATGATTATAAAAACATTCAATGCTTTAAGAAAAGAACAGATAGAGAAGAATATGAGATTGATCATGCAAATGATATTTTTTATATTCTTAATAACCTTGATGGATGTAAAAACTTTAAAGTCTCAACCGCAGAGCCTAGAAATATTAATGATTGGAAAGACTATGTTAAATATAATCCTAACCATTTATTGCTTGATTTCACAGTTCTTAAAAAATGGTTCATCTTGTTTCAAAGAGTAGATGGTCTAAATCAAATTTTAATTAAAAATTTAGAAAATTCAGAAGAACACTTAATTAAATTTGATGATGAAACTTACGAACTTTCCCTTTCTGGGCAATATGAGTTTGATACAGATTTAATTAGAATTTCTTATAGCTCACCAATTACACCAGGAACAGTCTATGATTATAACTGTAGAGAAAAGAAAAAAATTCTTAGAAAAACTCAAGAAATTCCATCGGGGTATGAAAAAAATAACTATATCTGCAAAAGAGTATTAGTAGATTCTCATGATAAGGAACAAATTCCTCTTACTATTTTTTACCATAAAAACACGCCTTTAAATGGTGAAGCGCCATTACTTTTGTATGGATATGGAAGCTACGGAATTACTATTCCGGATAGTTTTTCTTCAAATAGATTTTCTCTAATCGATAGAGGTTTTATTTATGCTATCGCTCATATCAGAGGAGGGCGCGAAAAAGGTCAAGAATGGTACGAGAATGGCAAGTTAATGAATAAAAAAAATACATTCTTAGATTTTATATCCTGTGCAGAATATCTTTGTGACAACCAATATACTTCGAAAGGAAAAATTATTGCGCAAGGTGGTTCAGCAGGTGGCTTATTGATGGGTTATATTTCTAATGAAAGACCTGATCTTTTTCTAGGTATAATAGCTCAAGTTCCATTTGTAGATATTTGCAATACCATGCTTGATGAAGATCTGCCTTTAACAGTAACAGAAATTCCTGAGTGGGGTGATTTAAAAAATAATAAACAAGCTTATCAATATATAAAAAGTTATTCGCCTTATGATAATGTTAAAAAACAAAACTATCCTAACATGCTCATTACCGGAGGGATTACTGATCCAAGAGTAACCTATTGGGAAATGACAAAATGGATTGCAAAGTTGAGAGAATATAAAACAGATAAGAATTTAATTATGTTAGATATGAATATGGATGCAGGTCATAGTGGCGCAAGTGGAAGATATGATTATTTAAATGAAGTTGCACTTGCATATATTTTTGCTTTAAAAATTTCTAATAAAACCGCATCTTGAAAAAATAAAAATCATTCCCATATAATATTTATAGGTCGCTTAATGTTAGGGCCTATAAAAAAAGTACTTGCTTAACAAAGGAGGAAAAAAATGAGTAATGCTTTATCTATATTTAATCAACTAAGACCTGTTACTGTAGGTTATGATAATATTTTCGATCATTTTGAAAAAATGTTTGAAGATGATTTTTTTAAGACACCTTCAGTAAACTATCCGCCATACAACATCGTAAAAACTGGTGAAAACCAATACAATGTTGAAGTAGCATTAGCAGGTTATAATAAAAAGGATATCGCCATCGAATATGCTGATAACCTTTTAACAATCAAATCTGTTAAAAAAGATAGTTCAGAAACTAAAGATGAAAACGGTAATGTTATTCATCAAGGTATTTCTAAAAGATACTTTAGTAAATCTTTTACAATTGCTGATGACACTGAAGTGAAAGGCGCTGAACTAAAAGATGGTCTTTTAAAAGTTTCTTTGGAAAGAATTATTCCAGAAGCTAAAAAGCCAAGACAAATTGAAATACAATAAATAATATAGGTAGAGGCGACATTAGTCGCCTCTAGACTATTTCTTAATTTTCTTTTCTAATTTATCCCAAAATATTTTTTCTAATCTTGTATTATTTAGCCGGTTAATTTCTTGCATCCCGGTTGGTGAAGTGACATTTATTTCTGTTAAATAATTTCCAATGGCATCTATACCTGTAAAAAAAAGACCTTTTTTCTTCAAATACGGTTTTAGCTTTGAACAAATTTTCCTATCTTTAAAAACTAATCCTGATCTTTGTGCAGATCCGCCTGCATGAAAGTTAGCTTTGATACTTCCTTTTTTTGGTATCCTTGCGACTGAGCCCACATATTCCCCATCTATCAGTATAATTCTTCTATCGCCTTGACTAATCTCTTTTATAAATTTTTGAGCAATAATTGCCCCTTTATATTTTTTAATCATCCTTTGGATAATTGTTTTATTTTTTAATGAACCTTTGGTTACTTTTTCAATACCTTCTCCGCCATTACCATAAAGAGGTTTAAGAATAGTAAATTTATATTTTTTAATAAAATTTTGAATTTCGTTTAAATCTTCTGAAATTAATGTGTCAGGAATTAAATTTTTAAAATTAAACATTGATAATTTTTCAGGATTATTCCTAATCTCAGTTGGATTATTCACTACTAAAACTTTTTGGTTTAGCATTTCTAAAAAATAAGTTGCGGTTATATATTCCATATTAAATGGAGGATCTTGCCTGACCAAAACACAATGGAACTGGTTTAAATTAATTGAAATTTTTTTTTGTTTCTTAAAAAATTTTTTGCCTTGATTAATAATTTTAAAATAACATCCCTTTGCAATAATGGTGTTATTTTTTAAAGAAATATCCTTTGGTGAATAATGAAATAATTTATATCCTCTTCTTTGCGCTTCTTGAGCAATGACAAAAGTACTATCTTCCTTTGGATTTATTTTTTCCAAAGGATCCATTTGAATCGCGATCTTAAAATGCTTTTTCATCAAAAATTAAATCTAGATTGTTTTTATATTTTTTTTCAAATTCTTCGATTAATATATTTGAGAGATTTTTTTTATTTTCTATAAAGCCAAAAAGTTCTTTTAAAAAGATGCTTTCGTCATCATTATTAGAATTAAGCTTTTTTCTATTTTGTAAACCTTTTTGTGATAATTCTAAAAATGATTTGGCATATTGTAAAATCGGTTTACCATATAGCTCTGCTTCAAAACCTTTTTTTCCAGCATCTAAATATGCTTGATTTACATCTTTAAATTTCCATTCTTTACAAATCTCAAAGCATTCGTCTAAAATATTTTGATCATACAAAATACCTGTCCAAAAAGCTGGGATAGAACAAATTCCTGACCACGAACAAGAGTCTGCTGGTCTTATTTCTAAATATTGTTTAACTCTTACTTCTGTAAAGATTGTAGATAAATGGTTGGCCCAGTCGTCTAGATTTGCTTCCTCATAGTTTGTCTCTTTTAATTTACCATTTACAAAATCTTTAAAGTTTTTTCCTGAAACATCTATGACATCATCATTTCTATTCACAAAATACATCGGAACATTTAATGCATAGTCACAATATTGTTCATATGAGTTTTCTTTATCAAAAAAAAATGGGATCAATCCAGATCTATTATCATCTGTGTGTTGCCAAATATTTGTACGATAGCCAATAAAACCATTTAACTTTCCTTCTAGAACTGGTGAATTTGAAAATAATGATACTGCAACTGGTACAAGGCAACTTGCAACTTTAGTTTTTTTTCTAAAATCATCCTCAGACGAAAAATCAAAATTAACCTGTGTGGCTGCTGTTCTGTGCATCATATCCAAGCCAAGTGTACCAACTTTTGGCATATAATCTCTCATGATGGAGTAACGTTTTTTTTTAAGCTTATGAATTTCGTTTATTTTAGCATTTGGGATAAAACCTATTCCAATAATTCCAAGGCCAAGTTTAGCACAAGCTTGTTTTAATTCTTTTAAATATAAATTAACTTCTCTACAGGTGTCATGAATTGTACCACATGGTGCCCCGGATAATTCTATTTGTAAACCAGGTTCAAGTGTAATTGATAAATTTTCTTTTTTTAATCCAATTATATTTTCCTTTTCTTTTATCTCTGTCCACTGATTTTCTTTTAAAATATTAAAAATTCCAACAATGCCATTTTCTGAAAAATCTACTGGTTTTTTTGTTTTAATATCAAAGAGAAATTTTTCGTGTTCAGTACCAATTTTAAAAGCGCTAGATTTTTTTTCACCCTGTTTGAAATAATTTATTAGATTTTCTTTTGATAACATCTGTTTTTTACAATCTACTCTAGAAATTTTTCAATAGATACACAAAAAAAATCCACATTTAAAATTTTAAAAACTAAAAAAAACATCAAATTACAATATAGGAGTTCTTGGAGGATAAAAATGTTTGAAAAATATTTTGAATTTAAAAAAAATAATACAGATTTAAGAACGGAAGTCATAGCTGGAGTTACAACTTTTTTGACCATGGCTTACATTATGTTTTTAAACCCTGTTATTCTTAAAGATGGTGGTTTTGATTTTGGAGGTGTTTATACAGCTACAATTTTAGCATCAGCAGTTGCTTGTTTTATTATGGCTTTTTACGGAAAAAGCTGGCCTGTTGGTTTAGCTCCTGGAATGGGACTAAATGCGTTCATTGCTTATGGTGTTTGTAAAGGAATGGGATACTCACCAGATCAAGCGTTAGGTGCGGTATTTGTTGCTGGAATTTTATTTTTAATAATATCTTTAACGCCTATTCGTGCATGGATAATTAATTCAATTCCAAAAAGCTTAAAGCTTGGAATCGGTGCTGGTATTGGATTGTTCCTAGCAATTATTGGAATGGAAATTATGGGGATCACCGTTGATCACCCGGTGACATTGGTCACGCTTGGTAATCTAAAAGACCCAATAGTAATTCTTGCATGTCTTGCATTTGTTTCAATGATTGTTCTTGAGAAACTAAAAGTAAAAGGAAATATTATTATTGGAATACTTGTGTTTTCAATTATTGCATGGGTTGCTGATTTATCAAAATTTAATGGTGTAGTTGGATCAATTCCTCCAATGACGCACTTATTAACTTTTGATCTTTCTGCCGGACTAACAGCTGGAATGGCAACAGTTGTGTTTACATTATTTTTTGTAGACTTTTTTGATACTGCAGGAACTTTGACCTCTGTTGCAAACGTAGCGGGGAAAGTTGATGCAAATGGAAAAGTTAAAGATATTGATAAAGCAATGTTGTCTGACAGTGTTGGAACAGTTGCAGGTTCATTATTTGGTACAACAACAGTAACCAGTTATATTGAATCTGGATCTGGTATCAAGGCAGGTGGAAAAACAGGCATGACATCTTTAGTGATAGGTGTTCTGTTTTTAGCATGTCTTTTCTTTGCTCCACTCGCAACATCATTACCAAAACAAATTGATGGTGCAGCACTAGTATATGTTGCTATTCTTTTTGTTAGAAATATCACTGATATTGAATGGGATGATATATCTGAGTCAGGTCCTGCAGTATTAGCAATGATTACTATGCCTCTCACTTATAGCATTAGCTATGGAATTGCATTGGCATTCCTTGCATACGCATTAATTAAAATTGCAAGTGGAAAAGCAAATACAGTCAATCCAGCAATATGGGTTGTGGCTGTTTTAAGTTTTATTAGCTTTGCAATAATTTAAATTTTATAAACCACTAGGGTAAAAAAAACCCTAGTGGTTTTTTTTTATATCTTCTATTCTAATTTCTTCGTATTTTTCAAAAGGCTGAACTATCCAAGGACTATCTTTGAGTCTATTAGCACAGTAATCAGGTTCAAAAGACGATTGAGATTTTTTCCATAAAACAGCTGTTCGAATTTCTTTAATATTTCCTCTCATTGGACGGTAATTTTGTAACCACTCTATACTTTTGTTTAAAGTAACCCCAGTATCTGAAAGGTCATCACATAATAAAATATTTCCACCTAAAGTATGGGCAGTTGAACTTAATTCTCTTGAAAAAATTATTTGACCTTGTTGATTTTCAATATCATCTCCTGAGTAAGACTCAACGGCCATATATGCACATTTAATTTTAAAAATTCTACTTAATACATCTATGATAGGAGCTCCGCCTCTCATTATGCCAATTAATAAATTGACCTTAAACCCAGAGTCATGAACTTGTATTGCTAACTTTTCTACTGTTTTGTTGTATTCATCCCAGTTAACAATTAATTTATTATCCATAAGTAGTTATTAATTAATTTTAAGGAGATGTAAATGAAAGGCTATTGGATTGCACTATATAAAAAAATTGAAAATCAGGATAACTTAAAAAAATATGGTGAAGCTGCTACTCCTGTAATCAAATCATACGGCGGAAAAGCTCTAGTTCGAGGAAGCGATCACAAAGTATTAGAAGGAAATGGGTTTGAAAGAATTGTCATATGGGAATTTCCAAGTTTTGAAAAAGCTAATGAATGTCATGACTCAAAAGAATATTTAGAAGCATGGTCTTACGCTAAAGAGACAACTCACAGAGACTTAGTAATAGCAAAAGAATTTAATAACTAACTGGTTCAGGGTCTATGCTTCTCCATAAATACCATGTTGCAACTGTGCAATAAGGGCTCCATCTTTCCTTGAACTTTTTTAATTGTGATGGTGATGGCGGGTATTTAGTTTTATAATTATTTGATATCCCCCTGAGCAATCCAATATCTTGCACAGGGAAAATATCTGGCCTCATTTGATTAAAAAATAAAAACATTTCAGCAGTCCAAACTCCAATACCTTTAACCTGCACAAGGTATTTTATTGCGTCTTGATCATTCATTTTTTTTAACTTTTTAATATCAAGCTCTTTATTTAAAAATTTTTTAGCTAAGATTTTCAAGTATGAAATTTTTTGTCTTGAAAGGCCGCAAGAAGCTAATTGTTTTGGTGTAAGCTTATAAATATTTTTTGGATGAATTTTTTTAGCTTTAGTTTCTAATTTTTTCCAAACTGATGAGGCAGCCTGAACTGATATTTGCTGACCAACAATAGATTTGCATAAAGAGAAAAAAGGGTCGCTTCTTGTCTTTAAATTTCCTTTATATTTTTTTATTAATTTACCCAAGATCTTATCTTTTTTTGAAAGATATTTTTTTCCCTGATCCCAATATTTTGGTTTAGTCATTTAAACTTGTCTTACCATTGTAGTTTTAACTTTTTTAATTGCTTCTCTTCTAAAAATTATTGCAGTACTGATAATAATCAAGAAAGCACCCAATAATGTTAAGTAAGAAATACTTTCTCCAAAAATAAATATTCCTGATAATATTGCAAAAATTAAACTTAAATATTTAACTGGAGTTACTAAAGATATATCGGCTTTTCTAATAGACATCGTTAGAAATATATTCCCTGTTGAACCACAGATACCAATCGCAAATAAATAAATGATATCTTCAGTTTTTATTTCATTCCATCCAAAGAAGTATGAGATGCAACCTGTTAAAATTAATGCAATCGTAAAAAACATCGAAATTAAATAGTCTGGTTCTGTCTTGGATAGTTTTTTTATTAATATTGAAATAGTTGCAAATCCTAAACAAAATAAAATAGGGAAAAAAGAATAATAACTAAACATCGTAGTACCAGGCTTTAAAACAACAATCACCCCAATGATTCCTAGAATAATCGCAAACCACCTATAAAATCTCACAATCTCACTTAAAAAAATAATCGAAAAAATTGTTGCAAATATTGGAGCGGCAAAACTGATAGTAATTGCATCTGCTATTGGTAAAAATTTAAGACCTAAATACAAATTCGCCATTGCAAAAGTTCCTGCTACGGCTCTACCAATATGTAATTTTAATTTAGATGTTTCTAAAAGGTTTTTGTATCGATTAAGAGGAATAATAAAAAAGATAGGGATAAGTCCTAAAAAGCCTCTAAAAAATATTAATTGTCCAATAGGATAAGAATTGGACATTAATTTTACAGAAATATCCATTAATGAAAAGCAAACTACACTTAAAATCATGTAAATTATTCCTAATTGATTTTTACTGATCATTAAAAATCTAGTATCATGCTAATTTGAAAAAATCATGAATATAGTTGACGTTGATTGGCTGGAAAATAATTTAAATAATGAAAATATAATTATTTTAGATTGTAGTTGGCACCTACCAAATACTCAAAGATCAGGCAAAGAAGAATTTAAAAAAGAAAGAATACCAGGAGCAATTTTCTTTGATATTGATGAAATATCCGAACAAGAAAGTCCTTTTCCTCATATGATGCCTACAGAAGATTACTTCTCTAAAAAGGTAAGTGAGCTTGGCGTATTAAATGAGCACCATATTATAACATATGATTCTTTGGGAGTTTTTAGTTCTGCAAGAGTGTACTGGATGTTTAAACAATTTGGACATAAAAAAATATCAATCTTAGATGGAGGTTTAAAATTTTGGAAAATTAAAAATAAAAAAATTGAAACATCTGCACCTAATAAAAAAATAAAAACAAATTATTTAGCTCAATTAAATCGATCAAAAATTAAAGACTTTGAAGATGTCAAAAAAAATACTCAAACTAAAGAATTTAAATTAGTGGATGCAAGACCAAGTGGTCGATTTAATGGTGCTGATCCTGAGCCTAGAAAAGATCTGCAAAGTGGAAATATTGAAAATAGTTTAAATATACCATTTAATATAATTGTTGACGCTGAAACAGGCTGTTTTAAAAATAAAGAAGAAATTAAAAAAATTTTTAAAGAAAAAAATATTATGAAAAAAGACTCTTTAGTTTTTTCTTGTGGTTCTGGAGTTGCCGCTTGTGTAGTCGGAGCTGCTTATGAAAATCTAAATAATATCGATAATTATAACGTTTTTGATGGATCATGGACTGAATGGGCCACTAAAAATAATCTCAAAAATTCATAATATTTACATAATTTTATCTAATATCTTTTTTAATTAGAAATGATAAATACCGCCAAATGAAGACCCAAAAAAAAATTATTATATTTCTATCAATTTTCTTTTTTATAATAGCTTCAATTATAATTGGGCGAACAATTATTAATTCAAAGATTGAAAAAGCAATAAAAAAAGCAAGAGGCAAACCATCAGGTGTAATTGCCTATAGTGTCAAAGAATCAAATTTTTTTCAAAGTATTGAAACATTTGGTACCGCTATAGCAAACAAATCTTTTTCAATAAGGATAAAAAAAGAAAACATAATAAAATCTATCGATTTTAATAAACAGCAATTTGTAAAAAAAGGCACAATTATTGCTTCACTTAGAGATAGAGATATTATCGCTCCATTTGAGGGCCGATTAGGAAAAAGAGAAATTACTCCAGGTATTCTTGGTGACAGCAACTCTATTATTGCAACATTAGATGATAGTACAAAACTTAAAGTAGATATTAAATTACCTGAAAACTACGTTGGTATTCTTAAAAACGGATTAAGAGTTGAGGCTACAACAGATGCATTTAACAAGGTATTTGAAGGAGAGGTTAAGACTGTTAGCTCAAGAGTTGATCCAACCTCAAGATCAATCCTTGCTCAAATAGAAGTTTCTAATCCAAATCTTGAACTGATTCCTGGAATTCTTCTTAATATAAAAGTTATTTATAATGATAGAAAATCTTTATCTATTCCTGAAGAATCTCTTGTGATCCAAGGAAATAATAAATTTGTATATTTGATAGAAAATAACATCCTTAAAAGAAATGAAATAAAAATTGGACTGAGAAATTTTGGTAAAGTTGAAGTTTTATCAGGATTAAAAGCTGGTGATCAAATTGTAGCTGAAGGAACTAATAAAGTTAGAAATAAAGCAAAAGTTATAATTAAAAAATCAAACAAAAAAGTAAAATAAACTTCTATGTATTTGACAGATCTTTCTATTAAAAGGCCAGTCGTGGCTACAGTGATGAGCCTTGTGCTCGTTATTTTTGGATTGGTCACTTTTAATAAAATTCCCTTAAGGGAATTGCCAGATGTTGACTCTGCAAAAGTAAATATCAGAACTGATTATACAGGAGCATCAGCAACGATTATTGATACTCAAATTACTCAAAAAATAGAAGATCGAATTGGTGGAACACCAGGAATTGTTACGATTGACTCAACAAGTGAAGATGGACGATCATCTATTACTTTAGAATTTGATTTAGATGTTGATTTAGATACTGCCGCAAACGATGTAAGAGAAAAAATTGCAAGAATAGTTGATAATCTGCCTGAAGGCGCAGAGCCTCCAGAAATTTATAAATCGTCTGCTGCTAGGACTACAACGATGTGGCTTGCTTTCCAAAGTCCAAGCATGTCAGATCTTGAACTTACAGATTATGCAGATCGATATTTAAAAGATTTATTCTCAACCGTTCCTGGTGTTGGAAATATTAGATTAGGTGGTGAAAGAGAATTTTCTTTAAGAGTTTGGCTAGATCCAATTGCAATGGCTGCAAGAAATATTACTGTCTTAGAACTTGAATCAATTCTTAAAAAAGAAAATGTAGAATTCCCTGCAGGTAAGATTGAGTCTAAATATGTAGATCTTGTAATTAAAGTTGAGAAAGCTTACAAAAAACTTCAAGATTACAAAGACCTTGTACTTAAAAGAGCTGGAGATGGATCATTAATTAAACTGGGTGATATTGCTAGATTAGAATTTGGCGCTTTAAATTCTAGTACACTATTTAAAGGCAATGGAAATCAAACTGTCGGTATTGGTATCTATCAGCAATCAACTGCAAACACTATTGAGGTAGCTAGAGCAGTTAAAAAAAAGATTAAAGAAATAGAACCTTCCCTACCTGAAGACTCAACACTTACGGTATCATTTGATAGGTCAACATACATAGAAGCAGCAATTGGCGAAGTATATAAGACACTATTTATTGCCGTTATATTAGTTGTTTTAATTATTTATCTGTTTTTAGGAAACATAACCGGCGTAATTATTCCAGCAGTTGCAATACCTGTAGCGCTTATTTCAACTTTTCTAGCAATTTATCTTGCTGGTTTTACTTTAAATTTATTTACACTAATGGCTCTCGTTTTGGCTATTGGAATAGTAGTTGATGATGCCATTGTGATGGGTGAAAATATTTCAAGAAGACTGGAAAAAGGTGAAACAGCATTAGTCGCTGCTTATCGCGGATCAAAGCAAGTTGCGTTTGCAATCATTGCTACTACTGTTGTCTTAGTATCAGTATTTTTACCTCTTGTATTTATCAAAGGCTTAATTGGTAAACTATTTTCTGAAATGGCTTTAACTCTTTCATTTGCAGTCATTATTTCAAGTTTTGTAGCTTTAAGTTTATCGCCAATGATTGGATCAAAGTTTTTAAAAACGAGCAAAAAAAAACCTAAGTTTATTTTAAAGTTTGAAAAATACTTGCAAGCTTTTCAAAAATTTTATGAGGAAACACTTCATTTCATGCTCAAAAGAAAAAAGAGTATATTTGTTTTTTTAGGAACAATTCTAGTCAGTATTATTATTTTATTTAATTTTACTAAAAAAGAATTGCTTCCTAAAGAAGATAGAGGAGTGTTTTTTGTTATTATCCAAGCACCTGAAGGTTCTGGATTTAATTATACCTCTGAAAAAGCTTTGGATATTGAGAGCAAATTTTTACCAAAAGTTGGAAAAGGTGAAATTAGAAGATTGTTATTAAGAGTGCCTGGATTTGGAAAGAGAAGTAAACAGCTAAATTCAGCATTTATCATTGTTCTTTTGGAAGATTGGGCAGAAAGAAAACGAAGCGGACAACAAATTTTAAGAGAGTCATTTGGTATCATATCATCTGTTCCAGGTGTACGAGCTTTTCCTGTTATGCCTCAATCAATTAGAGGTGGCGGCGTTGAAAAGCCTATTCAATTTGTTTTATTAGGAAGCACTTATGAAAAACTTGAGGAATGGAAAAATATTTTAAAAAGAGAAGCCAGAAAAAATGGAAGAATTATAAATATAAGTGACGATTATGAATTAACTAAACCGGAGTTAAAAGTAGAAATTAATAATGAAAAAGCAGCAGATCTTGGAGTTTCAATCGAACAAATTGGAAGAACAATGGAAACTATTTTTGGCTCTAGGCAAGTTACAAAATTTACAAATAATGGAAAAGAATATTCAATAGTCTTACAAGGTGATTTGAAAGACAGAACAGAGCCATCAAACTTAAATAAAGTTTATGTCAGATCAGATATTACAAAAAAACTAATACCACTATCAAATGTAATAAAAATATCAGAAAGTGCAGCAGCACCTTTTTTAAGCAGATATCAAAGGCAAAAGGCAGTAACTATTTCAGCTCGATTAGTGGGTGATTATACTATTGGAGAAGCACTAGAATATTTAAATAATATTGTAAAAGAAAAACTCCCAGCAGAAGTTCGTGTCGATTACAAGGGAGAGTCTGAAGAGTATAAGAAAACAAACGTTGGAATTTACCTTATTTTTGTTCTTGCATTAGTAACTGCTTATCTATCTATGGCGGCACAATTTGAAAGCTGGAAACATCCACTAACTATTATGCTGACAGTTCCACTAGCAATCTTTGGTGGCATCATTGGACTCCTTGTTGCTGGTAGCTCATTAAATATCTACAGTCAGATAGGTTTAATTATTTTGATAGGTCTTGCTGCTAAAAATGGAATTCTTATTGTTGAATTTGCTAACCAGTTGAGGGCTGAGGGTAAGGATATTGAAAAAGCAATTTTAGAAGCTGCAAAAATAAGGCTAAGACCAATTCTTATGACTTCATTATCTACAATTGCAGGAGTTGTTCCTCTTATTGTTGGATCCGGTCCTGGAGAAGCAAGCAGATTAACGGTTGGAGTAGTTATATTCTCAGGAATGATTTTTTCTACTTTCTTTACGTTATACGTCATCCCTACAATTTACTTGTTAATTGGAAGAAATACTCAAAGAATAGATGCTGTTGAAATTGAGCTACAAAAGCAACTTAAAACAGTAAAATAATTTAAATTAGTTTTTTTAAATCTTTTAATTTAAATAAAAATAATCCAACAGCTAAACCCAAAAAGTTCATGATTAAATCTAAATTTTCATAAAAACGGTTTGGGATATATAGATGCAATACTTCCATTAGTACGGAAAATATAATTAAAAATAAAACTATAGATTTGAATTTTCTATTTTTATCAAAAGATAAAAATGCCAATAAACCTAAAAAAAAATAAGAAATAAAATGACTTAGCTTATCACCGCCTGGATACGTAGTTGGGTCACCCTTTAAAACTAAACCTATTAAATTTCCAGGATAAATAGACACTACTAAGATGAACAAAAACCATATTAAAAATAAAAATTTATAAAAATTTAAGAATTTTTTGAGATCCATTTTAAAAATGTGTTGCTTCCTGAATCGATATTGAAAAAAAGAATACATGGACAATCATAGGAATGTTGACTCTTAACACTCTTAATAATTTTTTTAATATTCTTTTTTTGTGTTTTTCCAATCAAAATATATTCCTTTGATGATTTAACTTTATTATTCCATTTAAAAATTGATTGGATGTTTGGGATAATATTAGTACATGCAGCCAGTTTATTTTTAACTAAAAATTTACCAATTTTATTTGCTTCTAATTTTGATCCACAAGTAATGTATAACAATTTATAATTGCTCATTTTGATTATCTATCATAATAACAATTTAATGATAAATCTTATTCTAATTCGTCATGGTCAAAGTCAATGGAATTTAGAGAATAGATTCACTGGTTGGTACGACGCTGATCTTACAAAAAAAGGTCTAGAAGAAGCTGATAAAGCTGGTCTGCTTATAAAAGAACTTGGTCTTAAATTTAATTATGGTTTTACTTCTTTTCAAACTAGAGCCATAAAAACTTTTGAAACAATTTTAAAATCTTCAGAGATTAATATTCCTCACGTCACGAAAGCATGGCAACTTAACGAAAGGCACTATGGAGGTCTACAAGGCCTGAATAAAGAAGAAACTGCAAAAAAACACGGAAAGGAACAAGTTATGATCTGGAGAAGAAGTTATGATATTCCTCCTCCTCCACAAGATAGAAGTGACCCTGCTCACCCTGTAAACTCTGAGATTTATAAGGGTATTGACCCAAATTTAATTCCAGATTCTGAGTCACTTAAAGATACATATAATAGAACTGTGCCTTATTATTTAGAAAATATTGAACCATTACTAAAAAAATCTGAAAATATTTTAATCTCAGCCCATGGAAATAGTTTGCGCGCATTATGCAAAAAAATTTTTGAAATTTCTGATGAAATGATTGTTAAATTAGAGATACCAACTGGGAATCCAATTCAAATTCAATTTGATCGAAATTTAGATCTTAAAGAATATAGATATTTAGATAAAGCTCGCGCCAAAGAATTTATTGTTAAAAAATAATATCCTTATTTTTTAGCTTATTATAAATTTCTAAATCTGTTGTATGATAAAAAGTCTGCTCGAAAACTTCCCCCGTAATTTGCTTCTTTTCTACTAAATGGTCCCATATCTCTTTTACTGAAAATGGCGTTACCTCTTTATTTTTTAATAATGAGGAGTTTAAGATCTGAAACCCTGTATAAATATAATTTTTTTTATTTGTTAAAAAGTCATTTTCAATTGAAAAATCTGCATTTAAATTAGGGTCAAAACTCTTACCTTTTCTTGCTAAAAGCAATCCTGCTAAAAAATTTTTTTGTATAGTTTTTTTAATTAAAATTTTCATATCTAAAATATAATTTTTTTGCCAAACAGTATCAGAATTTAGAACAAGAAAATAATCGTCGGATAAAAAATGCTTGGCATTTACTAATGCGCCACCTGTATCTAAAATAACTTCTTCTTCAAAAACTTTAATATCAGGGTGATTTTTATTTATATAGCTAGAAATTTTTTGTTTTAAATGATGAACATTAACTGCAATCTCATTTACACCAAGTTCTTTCAAAATCTTAATTGAATATTCAATTAGTGGAATATTATTAATAGTTAATAAAGGTTTAGGAGTTGTATTGGTTAGTGGCAAAACACGTTTACCAAAACCAGCGCATAAAATTATTGCTTTATTTATTTCCATTTTTTTCGGATAATTTTGTTAGAAAAATATTTTTTGAATATCAAGTTTAATTCTTTTAATTCATTATGCTTTAATCTTAACTTTAAAAGGGACCAAGTTCTTGGTAAATATTTTAAATATTTTTCTTTATGATCACGTCGATACAATCTTAAAAAAATACCCAAAATTTTTAAAAGCCTTTGAATTGAGAGTATGTGAAAATCGAATAGAAAATCATTTTGTTTATTTTTTGTTTTTTTAAAATAATATTTTATTAATTTGGACTGATCACTTTGACTTATATTTGCCCTAACATCATCTACTAGAGACATAAGGTCATAAGCAGGATGACCAATTACAGCATCTTGTGTATCTAAAAAGGCAATTTTTTTATTATGAATAATTAAGTTTTCGATATGAAAATCTCTATGAACAAAAACTTTATTAGATTTTGTAGTTTTTTTGAGTAACTTTAGAAAACAATTATTTATTGTTTTTTGAATTTCTCTTATTTTCTTCTTGGAAAAAAATTCTGGTAAATACCATTCATAAAACAAATTCATTTCTTTATGTAATAATTTCATAGAATATTTAGGTAAATTTTTTTTTAGTTTAATTTTTTGTAATTTTACAAGCTCATCAATTACATTTTTAAAATGATTAACTTTATTTTTTTTAATGACATTTTTTACTAAATCGTTCCCTAAATCTTCAATAATAATAAAATTATTTTTTACATTTTTTTTTATTGTTTTAGGTGCTTTAATTTTATTGCTAATTAAAAATTCATTTATCTTTGAATAATTTTCTAAATTATTTTTTTTATCCTTCTTGCAATAAACTAAAATTTGTTTTTTCTTATTTTTAAAACGATAAAACTTTCTTGGTGACGCATCACCAGCAACTAAATAAATTTCATTATTTAGTTTTTCCAAAATATTTGATTTTAATGTCACGTTCGTTTTTTAATTTTGTATGCTTTAAATTTATTTCTATACGATTTATATTTTTTTTCTTAATTAATTCCGGCCATTCTATAATATTTATTACCTTATCCTCTAACTCAAAAAGACCAATGTTTTCTAGATCTAATTTACTCTTAAGTCGGTATAAATCGTAATGGGCTATAATTAGTTTATTTTTGACCGGGTAGTATTGGACTATGTTAAAAGTTGGACTGGTTACTTGGGGTAACTTTTTTTTATTTTTTTTAAAAATTTCACTAATAATTAACTTTGACAGAGTGGTTTTTCCGGTACCTAAATTTCCCTTTAAATAAATTGTGTGACCTATTTTTACTTTTTTTGAGATTTTATAAGATAACGTCTTTAAATCTTTTAAAGCACATCTCATTGCTTAGTATCGATAAGCATCACCTTTAAAAGGACCTTGTGGAGAGACACCTATATAATCAGCTTGATCATTTGAAAGTTTAGTTAACTTTGCTCCAACTTTTGCCAAGTGTAACTCGGCAACTTTTTCATCTAAATGTTTTGGTAAAACATAAACTTTCTTTTCATATTTATTAGGATTATTCCATAATTCGATTTGTGCCATAACTTGGTTTGTAAAAGATGCACTCATAACAAAACTTGGATGACCTGTGGCACAGCCCAAATTTACCAATCGTCCTTCTGCTAATAATATAATTCTTTTTTTGTTTGGAAATTCTATTTCATGAACCTGAGGTTTAATTTCATTCCATTTATAATTTTTTAATGCATCAACTTGAATTTCATTATCAAAATGACCGATGTTACATAATACAGATCTATCTTTCATAGATCTCATATGATCTGCTGTTACAATATCTTTGTTACCCGTTGCAGTTACAACAATATCTGCATTACCAATCATTTCATCCATTAAAACAACTTCGTAACCTTCCATTGATGCTTGTAATGCGCATATTGGATCAGTTTCTGTAACCATTACTCGTGCACCAGCTTGACGTAAAGATGCTGCACTACCTTTTCCAACATCACCGAAACCTGCAACTATTGCAACCTTACCAGACATCATAACATCAGTTGCTCTTCGTATTGAATCAACTAAACTCTCTCGACATCCATACAAATTGTCAAATTTAGATTTAGTTACTGAGTCATTAACGTTAAAAGCTGGAATTAAAAGACTTCCATCTTTTTCCATTTTTTTCAGCTCTTTAACGCCAGTTGTTGTTTCTTCTGAAACACCCTTAATATCTTTTAATAATTCTTTATAATCTTTATGCATTAAAGCGGTAAGGTCTCCACCATCATCTAAAATCATGTTTGGCTTCCAATCTTTATTTCCTTCAATCGTTTGTTTAATGCACCACCAATATTCCTGTTCCGTTTCACCTTTCCAAGCAAAAACAGGTATTCCTTTTCTAGCAATAGCAGCGGCAGCATGATCTTGTGTCGAAAAGATATTGCAAGAGGACCATCTAACACTTGCTCCAAGATGAACTAAAGTTTCAATCAAAACAGCTGTTTGAATTGTCATGTGCAAACATCCTACAATATTTGCTCCTTTTAGTGGTTTTGAATTTCCATATTCTTCTCTTATGGCCATTAAACCTGGCATCTCAGACTCGGCTAGGGAAATTTCTTTATCTCCAAAATCAGCTAAATTAATATCTTTTACTTTATAATCTGTCATTGGCGGTCAACTAACAGTATTGGAAAATTTAATCAATAGGAATTAAATAGAAGGTAAAGAAATATCGACTATAGCGCCAGAGTTATCTTTTTTATTATAAACGCTTATTAAACCTTTATGAGAATCAATTATATTTTTAACAATATTTAAACCCAGTCCTGAATGTGCCCCTTTTTGTTCGTTTGGTCTATCACTATAAAACCTTTCAAAAACCTTATTTAAATTATTTTTATCAAATCCAGGACCTTGATCCTCAATTAAAATTTTAAAATTATTTTTTTCTAAATTTATTTTAATTAGAATTTCTGAATCATTAGGGCTAAATGATACTGCATTATCTAATAAATTCGCTATAACCTGCTCAATACGACTTTCAATACCAAATATTACAGCTTTTTTTAATTTTTGACTATTATTAAAATTAAATTTGATATTCTTTTTTTGATTCACTGTATCTAAGTTAAAATCTTCAACAATGCTATCAATCAACTGGAGAAGGTCAAAATTTTTTGCAATAGCTCTTGATTGAGACGCCTCATCTTTTAGCACTTGAGAATAATCAGTTATTAACCTTTCAATTCTCTCAACATCATTTGATAAAATTTTTAAAAGTTTAATTTTTTGATTATCATCCTTTGTTTGATTTAATAAATCTGAAGCACCTTTTAATGAAGCTAGAGGATTTCTAATTTCATGTGTCAAATCTGAAGCAAATCTCTCTGCCAATTCAATACGCTGATAAAGTTTATTTGTCATATCAGTCAATGATTTTGATAAATTGCCAATTTCATCATCGCGCTTATCAAATTCCACATTTAAATTTTCATTACTTTTTGGGTTATCGTAAGAAATCTTTTTTGCAAAAGAATTTAAAGATCTAATAGGTTTAATTATATAGTTATTCAAAAATAGAGAAAAAATCATAATCACTATTGCTGCTATCAATGCCGATCTTAAGACGAAATTTTTTCTCTCTTGTACAGCAAGACTTATTTCATTCGATATCTCACTGACGGTTATAATAATATTATTGTCAGCCAACTTAAGAATTGAGCTTGTATGAATCACTAAATTATTATTTACACTTTCAGAAGAAATAAAAAACTTCTGATCAACATTTGAATTAACTTCATCTAAAAAACTATATTTAACTTCGGATACGATATTGAAATTCTTATTATCTTCTTGTTGCTTTAGTTTTTCATTAATACCGAGTGTTTCAATTCTTTCCGTAACAAATAAAGATGTACGATCTATATCAATAATTGAACTATCGACTAAAATATCTTTGTTCATTTTAAAAAATCTAATTTGATCAACTTCATCTAGTATGAATTTTGATCTAAATAAAAAATTTTTTAATGTGTTTTCATCTGACTCAATATTTTGATTTTTTAAATTTAAATTTATATTTTCTATTATATTTTGATGTTTTTTACTTTTTCGATTAATTAATTCAGGCTCGATTGCCAAAAAGTAAACAAAAGTAAAAAAGCCTAAAACTAAAAATACAAAAAAATTAAAGGTAAGAAATTGTTTTAATAAAGATCTAGTCGATAATAAATTGGTTATCATTACGGGTTAGCATTCCAACGATATCCGCTTCCATAACGAGTTTCAATAGCTGAAAATTCTTTATCAACTTTTTTAAATTTTTTTCTTATTCTCTTTACATGACTATCAATAGTTCTATCTTCAATGTCATTATTTTCTTTATAAGCAATTGTCATTAAATGAGATCTTTCTTTAATGACTCCAGGTCTTTTAGCAAGCTCATATACAATTTGAAATTCTGTAGTTGTTAACTTGTCAGGTAAATTTTGATCACCCCAAGTACATTCTAATTGCTCTGGATCAAGCATCAATTTTCCCTGTTTAATAATATTCTTACTATCAGGAGTTACCTGATCCTTTTTTCTAAATTGAACTTTTACTCTTTCAATCAAAACATTTATTGAAAATCCCCCAGATTTTTTCACATAATCATCTGCGCCTAACTTCAGACCTAATAACTCATCTACCTCTTCATCTTTAGAAGTTAAAAAAATAACTGGAAGGTTTGTCTTTTTTCGTAGTTTTTTTAAAAGCTCCTCTCCATTCATTCTTGGCATTTTAATATCGATGATAGCGAGGTCTGGCGGTGTTCTTGTTATTCCAATGTATGCACTTTCGCCATCAACATAAGTTTGAACTTTATATCCCTCATTTTCCAATGCTATAGAAACACTAGTTAAAATGTTTCTATCATCATCTACTAATGCAATTGTTTTAGACATGCTGTTTTTATAATATCAAAAAAAGACTAAAATTAGACTAAATTAATGTGCGTCATTCCAGTTTTTGGCGCTATTTGCATCGACAATTAAAGGTACAGAAAAGTTATAATCACTATCAATTGCATTTTCCATTTCATTTTTTATTTTTTGTATTTCTTTTTTTAAGTCTATATCTTTAGTCTCTAGCAATAACTCATCATGAATTTGGACTAATAAGCGAGACTTAATTTCTTTAGATAATATTTTTTTATCAATATTAATCATTGCAAATCTAATTATATCTGCTGCTGCTCCTTGAATGGGTGCGTTAATTGCAGCTCTTTCTTGAAACGATTTTAAAGTATGATTTTTATCATTAATATTTGGAAAATGACATTTTCGATTAAACATCGTTTGAACAAAACCATTCTTCCTACAAAACTTAAGAGTCTCTTGCATGTAATCTCGTATCTCAGGAAATTTTTTAAAATATGAAAATAAAAACTGTTCTGCCTCTGGATTGCTAACTGATATTTGTTTAGCTAACCCATATGAAGATATTCCATAGATAATACCAAAATTAATGGCTTTAGCCTTTCTTCTCATATCTTCGTTGATTTTTTTTATATCGCACTCAAATATTTGTGATGCTGTAATGTTGTGAATATCCTCATTATTTTTAAATGCTTTTTTTAATTCTTTAACATCTGCTACATGCGCTAGAACTCGCATTTCAATTTGGCTATAATCTGCTGAAATAATTGAGTTTCCCTTTTCAGAGACGAAAGCCGATCTAATTAGCTTGCCTTCTTTTGATTTTATTGGAATGTTTTGTAAATTTGGATCAGCAGATGCTAAACGGCCAGTACTTGTTGCTGCTAGTAAAAAAGATGTATGGATACGTTTAGTGCTTTTATCAATATATTCTGGAAGCGAGTCTGTATACGTATTTTTTAATTTAGACTTTTGTCTCCACTCTAAAACTAATTTTGGAAATTCATGTCCTTTGCTTGCTAAATCTTCGAGGACATTTACATTTGTAGCAAAATTTCCTTTTTTGGTTTTTTTTGTTCCTGAAATTTTTAATTTCTCATACAAAATATCACCCAACTGTTTGGTGGAGGCTATATTAAACTCTTCTCCAGATAGTTTATAAATCTTTTTTTCTAACGTTTTTAAATCTGCACTAAAACTATTTGACAGTTTTTTTAAAATTACCTGGTCTATTCTTATTCCATTATTTTCCATTCTTGCGAGAACATCAACTAAAGGAATTTCTAAAGTTTCATAAATTTGAAAACATTTTTCTTTAACTATTCTATCTCTAAATAAATTATAAAGTTTTAGAGTTACATCAGCATCCTCACATGCATATCTATAGGCATTATCAATTAAAACTTCATCAAAAGTGACTTCTGATTTTCCGGTGCCGACAACATCTTTAAATTTTATATTATCGTGATCTAAATGTGTCTTGGCTAATAAATCCAAATTATGTCTATTAACTCCAGCATCCAAAGAATAAGATAGTAACATTGTATCCTCAAAAGATTTCAGTTTAATTCCATATTTTAAAAATATTTTGAGGTCATATTTAATATTTTGACCAACTTTTTTTACTGTCTCATCTTCTAAATAAGGTTTTAAAACCTTTACCAATTCATTAATTTTTATCTGTTTTTTTAAATTTGGGTCTTGTTTATTTATGTGACCGACAGGAACATAATAAGCCTCATTTTCGTTAATGGCTAAAGATATACCTACCAAATCTGCTTTTTGTGAATTTAAAGAATTTGTCTCTGTATCAACAGCAAAGTAACCTTGATTGTCAGCTTGCTTAAGTAAATCTTCTAATTCTTGAACTTCATAAATAATATGAAAGCCACTTTCTTTTTTGTTTTTTGTTTTTTGTGGTGTCGCAGTTTCTTTTTTTACAAAAGTATCTGATGATTTTCCGTAAGTTTGCTCAATTCTCTTTTTGATTTTTGAAAATTCCATCTCATCCAAAAAATTAAATATTTTCTCTTTGTCCAAAGGCTTTAAAATAAAATCTTCAATTTCTTCTTTTATAGGAACATCACATTTCAGTGTTACAAGCTCTCTGCTAATTAATGCATTCTTTTTATTATCTAATAATGTTTGTCTTCTTTTAGGTTGTTTAATTGTATCAGCTTTTTTTAATAATTCATCTAAAGAGCCGAATTGATTAATTAATTCTGCTGCAGTTTTTACTCCAATACCTGGGACTCCAGGAATATTATCTACAGAATCTCCAGCTAATGATTGCACATCTATTACTTTTTCTGGCGGTACCCCGAATTTTTCTTTGACCTCTTCAATACCAATATGTCGATCTTTCATTGTATCTAACATGAAAGTTTCTTTATCAACTAGTTGCATTAAGTCTTTGTCTGATGAAACAATTGTGATTTTAATTTTCTTTTTTTTTGCTTTTTCTTTATATGTCGCAATCAAATCATCTGCCTCGTAATTGAGCATCTCTATTGATGGTAGATTAAAAGCCTTCACTGCTTTTCTAATGTAATCAAATTGAGGAATTAAATCCTCGGGTGCATCTGATCTATTACCCTTATAATCTTTATAAATATCATTTCTAAAATTTTTTCTTGCACTATCAAATATTACTGCAAGATGGGTGGGGGTATCCATAGTATTACCAGCTTTTGCTTTTTCTAAAAAACTGTAAAGCATGTTACAAAAACCACTTACTGCACCAACAGGTAAGCCATCACTTTTACGCGTCAGTGGTGGCAAAGCATAATAAGCTCTAAAAATATAACCTGACCCATCAATTAAAAATAAATGTTTTTCTTTAGACATAAGTTTTTTATACAAATTGTATTTTTTAATGTTATTACAAGCTGACCATCATGAATAGTTCAATTGCCTTAAAAGTTGAAAATGTGAATAAAATTTACCTGCAAGGTAATAAGCATGTTGAGGCATTAAAAAATATTTCTTTAGAAGTAAAAACTGGAGAAATTTTTGGATTGCTTGGGCCAAATGGAGCCGGCAAATCTACTTTCATTAATATACTTGCTGGCACTGTTAACAAAACAAACGGTTTTATAAATGTTTGGGGATTTGATTTGGATAAAAACCCTAGACAAGTTAGAGCCTCTTTAGGTATCGTTCCCCAAGAAATAAACGTTGATCCTTTTTTTTCTCCAAAAAAAATTTTAGAAATTCAAGCTGGTTTATATGGTGTCAAGGCGCAAGACAGGATTACTGATCAAATTTTAGAGTTAACAAACTTATCTGAAAAGGCTAACGCATACACAAGAAACTTGTCCGGCGGAATGAAAAGAAGGTTATTGGTGGCTAAAGCTATGGTTCACCAACCACCAATTTTAATACTTGATGAGCCTACTGCTGGAGTTGATGTTGATTTAAGAAGAAAGTTGCTTGAGTCTGTACGTGAACTTAATAGACAAGGGGTAACCATTATTTACACTACACATTATCTTAAAGAAGCTTCTGATATTTGTGATCGTATTGCAATTATTGATAGGGGTAAATTAGTAGCTTTAAATTCAACGCAAGAACTGCTAAAAAATAACTCTGATTTAGAAGAAGTATTTATAAATCTAACAAATAAAGAAAATGAACATGATAACTAAAAGAAAAATTCAAAGTAATTCATATAAAGTTTTAATTGCTTTTCTTTTTACTATTTTATTAGCGTTAAGTTCAAAAATAAGTGTACCTTTTTATCCGGTACCTATGACAATGCAAACTTTCGTAGTTCTGTTCACAGGTGTTGCTCTAGGTGCAAGATATGGATTTATAACTTTATCTTTTTATATTCTTGAAGGTGCCCTAGGTCTTCCAGTATTTTCAGGAACCCCAACTAAAGGGATTGGGATCGCCTATTTATTTGGTCCAACAGGAGGATATATTATTGGATTTGCTTTTTCAGCTTTTTTAGCTGGAATACTTTTTTCAAATAAAAATTACTTCATTGATAATAGAAATTTTCTAAAAACTTTTTTAAAATTAATTATTTCTTTAACACCAACTTATATAATCGGTTTAATTTGGCTTGGAACAATTATTGGTTGGAATAAACCAATTTTAGAACTTGGTTTTTATCCATTTTTATTAGGTGAATTTTTCAAAGTTTCACTACTTGCAATCTTAATGCATAAGTTTTCACGTTATAAATTTTTCTGATACATTTTAATTCTTTAGAAGGTAACTGGAAAATAAAAAAGTATATTAACAAAAATACTTACTCTGAAGGATCCTTATTAATTAAAAAAAAAAATAAAAGCTTTGAATTTATTGAAAAAATAAAAACAAATTTAAATAAAAAAAATATCACCGGCTTTCAAGTTTATAAAGTGAGTGAAAATAGAAATGATATTTTTTTTCACTTTAGCTTAGGTGTTGATAAAAATAAAATATATCAAAAATTTAACAAAAAAAATTTCAAACCGTCTATATATTTTTGTGGCAAGGATTTGTATATTTCATCTTTGAATGTACTATCTAAAAACTACTTTACAATTCGTACAAAAATTAATGGACCAAAAAAAAATTATAATATCTTTTCAAAATACTTTAGAACTATTTAGGAGATCTTTTAGATAAAATTCTTTGAAGGGTTCTTCTGTGCATTTTTAAACGTCTTGCAGTTTCGGACACGTTTCTATTACAAAGTTCAAACACGCGTTGAATGTGCTCCCATTTTACTCTGTCAGCTGACATAGGATTTTCTGGTGGCTGAGCTTTACTATTTGGTTCAGCTAACAACGCTGCTTCTACATCCTCTGCATCGGCTGGTTTAGCTAAATAATCAATTGCCCCTGCTTTAACTGCAGATACTGCTGTAGGCAAATTCCCATAACCCGTTAACATGACAACTCTACTATCTGGTTTAAGTTTATGAATTTCCTCAATTACATCCAATCCGTTTCCGTCCAAAAGCCTTAAATCTACAACAGCAAAACCAGGAGGTGATTTTCGAGCTGATATTAAGCCTTCTTCTACACTTTTGGCCAAAGAAACTTTAAATCCCTTTGACTCCATAGCTCTTCCTAATCTGTTTCTGAATGGGTCATCATCATCTACAATTAGCAAGGTTTTATCTGCAAAATCTTCAATATTCATCTTGCCAACTGTGTTTTTCATAACTCTTAATATACGTAGCATACCAGTTTTTACAACTCTTACAGAGCAAATAATCCAGATATCAGAGTCTAATTCATTTCAGTGCCAAGTGTTTTTTTTCTTTACATAAACTGAAATTACTTTATTTCGCGATTTAAGTTGTTTTTTTTAGGGGATTTTTTTCATGAAAAAAAAACGACTGACTGTTAACTAACGAGAGGTTTTATGAGATGGCAAAATTTCAGTGTGTGGACGAGTTGGTCAAAGCTTTACAGCCGATAGATCCGGTATATTGCTTTAGAAAACATAGTTTAAAATTATCGGCAGATTGGTTTAATAATAATTTTCCCGGTGATGTGCTGTATGCAGTAAAATGCAATCCTACAGAAGCAGTAGTAAAAACATTAATTAAAAATGGTATCAAAAACTTTGATGCAGCATCAATTGATGAAATTAAATTAGTAAAAAAACTCTCACCAGAATCTAAAATATATTTCATGCATACTGTAAAAAAAGAGAGCAGTATTAAAGAAGCTTATTTTTATCATGGTGTCAAAGCTTACTCATTTGATAGCAAAGAAGAATTAGACAAAATTTTAAAAGTTACGAATAATGCAAAAGATCTTGAATTATTTTTAAGAATTCAAACATCTAGTGAACATTCTGAAATAGACTTATCTAAAAAATTTGGAGCAAGTATTAATGAAGCAGTTTCGTTATCAAAAATTGCAAAGGTAAAATCAAAAAAATTTGGTTTTAGTTTTCATGTTGGATCACAATGTATGCATCCAATTGCCTATTCAAAAGCGATAAAAGATCTTGGCAATATTATAAAAAAATCTAATATTATTCCTGATATAATTAACGTTGGTGGTGGGTTTCCTACAACGTATCCTGATTTATATCCACAACCTATTCAAAATTATTTTAAAGAAATTACTCGGGCATTAAATAAATTAAATTTGACCAAAACACCCAAGCTAATTTGTGAACCAGGTAGGGCTTTAGTTGCCGAAAGCGGTTCAACAATTGTGAGAGTGGAGCTAAAGAAAAAACAACATTTGTATATTAATGACGGTACGTATGGATCTTTATTTGATGCTGGAACACCTAGATTTATTTTTCCAACAAGAGCAATTCAAATTGAAAATACACCATCAAAAAGATTAGTGCCTTATAGTTTCTACGGACCAACGTGTGATGGATTAGATTACATGAAAGGACCGTTTATGCTTCCTTCAAATATTAATACCGGTGATTATATCGAGATTGGTCAATTAGGTGCTTATGGAATGAGCTTAAGAACAAATTTTAATGGTTTTTATTCTAATCAACTTCATGAAGTTCAAGATAAACCTTTAATGTCAATTTATGAAGCTGACGAAAACCAAAATATTAAAACTTTATTCGCATAAAGATGGGTCACAACAAATCAAGCTTTTTAAAGCAACCCGTTGAGCATATTGATATTACATCATTTGATGCCAGACCAATTATAGACTCCATGTCTAAAATGTCTTTTGTTTCAAGAGAGACTGCAAACGCATCAAGAATTTACAATAATATGCTTAAAGACAAAGAATGTACTATATTTTTAACTTTAGCTGGCTCTACGTCTGCAGCTGGATGCATGAAACTTTATGCAGATTTGGTAAAAAATAATATGGTTGATGCTATTGTTGCAACAGGGGCTTCAATTATTGATATGGATTTTTTTGAAGCACTTGGTTTTAAACATTATCAAGGTTCTCAATTTCAAGATGACGGTGTTCTAAGAGATAATTATATTGATCGTATATATGATACTTACATCGATGAAGATGAGTTACAAAATTGCGACAGGATCATTGGTGAGATTGCTGATACACTTGAACCAAGACCCTATACCTCAAGAGAATTTATCAAGGAATTAGGACTATACTTAAAGACAAACGCCAAGAAAAAAAATTCACTAATTGAATTAGCCTATGATCATAATGTACCTATTTTTTGCCCAGCATTTACTGATAGCTCGGCAGGTTTTGGTCTAGTGATGCATCAAGAGAGAAATCCAGATAAACATATGACTATTGACTCAATAAAAGAATTTCGTGAACTAACGGAAATTAAAATCCAATCTAACGCATCAGGATTGTTGATGATAGGTGGCGGAGTTCCAAAGAACTTTATTCAAGATACTGTAATTTGTGCAGAACTACTTAATAAAAAAGTTGAAATGCATAAATATGCAGTACAAATCACGGTTGCTGATAGTCGTGACGGAGCCTGCAGTAGCTCAACTCTTAAAGAGGCAAGCTCTTGGGGTAAAGTTGATACCGCAGAAGAACAAATGGTTTTTGCCGAAGCAACCTCTGTTTTACCACTGATTGCAAGTGACGCGTATCACAGAGGATATTGGAAAGATAGAACTGTAAAAAATTTCTCTAAAATTTTTGATTAATGAAATTTTTAAAACCATCCGAAGGTTTTCTTGGACTACCAAAAGAAAATAAAAATAAAAATAAAGTATATATTATTCCATTTGGTCTTGAAAAAACAGTAAGTTACAAAAGTGGAACAAAAAATGGTCCCAAAAAAATTATTGAAGCATCTCACCAAGTCGAATTATTTGATGAAGAGCTGAAGTTAGAACCTTATAAAAAATTTAATATTAAAACTTTAAAACAGGAAAAAATTAAATCAAAACTTAATGATAGCTTAAACCAACTTTCAAAGATTATTGAAAAAACTTTAAAATCAAAGTGCTTTCCCTTAACCCTTGGAGG
The DNA here is from genome assembly GCF_052048155.1 of Candidatus Pelagibacter sp. HIMB109. Taxonomy (NCBI): domain Bacteria; kingdom Pseudomonadati; phylum Pseudomonadota; class Alphaproteobacteria; order Candidatus Pelagibacterales; family Candidatus Pelagibacteraceae; genus Candidatus Pelagibacter; species Candidatus Pelagibacter sp. HIMB109. The sequence goes on along the minus strand of NZ_JBNAIK010000009.1, from coordinate 7,973 downwards.
TGAACATTCTATTACACCTGCAATTATTAAACCATTAGCGAAAAAATATTCAGATTTGACCATTGTCCAAATTGATGCTCACGCAGACTTAAGAGATGGCTATATGGGAATTCATAATTCACATGCTGCAGCTATGAGAAGATGTTTAGATAACAAAAATATCAAAATTGTATCCATTGGAATTAGAAATTTATGCCAAGAAGAATTTAATTATTTTAAAAAGAATAATAAGAGAATTAAAATTTTTTGGGGAAATGAAATGCAAAAGTGGAGTATGGAAAAACTATCTAAAATTTTAAAAAATAAAGATGTGTATCTAACATTTGACTTGGATGGTTTTGATTCCAGCCTTATACCTGCAACAGGTACACCAGAACCAGGTGGTTTATTTTGGTCTGATGCAATGCGCATACTGAAAACGGTATTTAAAAACTCCAATGTTGTAGGTGCTGATGTGAATGAATTAGCCCCAAATCCTCATTTGCATGCATGTGATTTTTTAGCGGCAAAATTAGTTTATAAAATTTTATCTTACAAATTTGCCATTTGAGAATTAACCCAAGTAATTTTAATTACTGCTCCAGAATTATTCTTTTTATTTTGAAACATTACCTTTGTATTGCATCTCTCTAGTAAACTTTTCGATATAAATACTCCTAAACCCATTCCTTTTTTATTTTTATTAACTTTTTCAGATTTTAAATAAGGTTGACCTAAATTTGAAATTACATCGTCTTGAAATCCTTGGCCGTCATCACTTATTGTAATATTGGTATTTTTTTTGTTTTGATCTATTTCTATTTCAATTTGACTTTTCGCAAATTTAATTGCGTTTTCAATAAAATTTCTTATTGCATAACTTATTTCAGTTTTCTTATTCATTTTTATTCTTTCATTGAGAGATTTATTAATAATATTAATTTCTTTATTAAATTTATTATCTACTGAAAATACTATCTCATTAACTAGTTCTTTTGGTGAAACTTTTGCAATAAATTGATCTTCTTGTTTCTTCTCTGCTATATCCTTTAAAATTGAACTACACCTTGCTGACTGCTCAATTAATAAATTAATATCATCTTTTGCTAAGTTGTTTTTAGAGATTTGTTTTTGAAGCTCCTTACTAACAAGTGAAATTGTTGCAAGGGGAGTGGCCAGTTCATGTACAGCTGCCGCAGCTATACCACCAACTGAATTAACCACTTTTTCATTTGTAAGTTCTTGCTCTAATTTATTTAATGCTTCAGATCTTATTCTATTATCTCTACCTAATTGATACGCATAATTACCTAAGAAAATAATCCCGATACCTAATGATAACCACATCCCAATTTCATAGTATTTTGGAAAATTTAGTGTTTGATTTTGCGGTGAGGGTAGTGGCATATGATAAAAAGCAATAACAGTAGAAAAAATAATAGAACAAGTAACTATAAATTGACTGCTTCCTCTTGAGAGGTAAGTGACTGAAATCGTGGTTGGAACTATGATTAAAATTGAAAAAGGGTTCGATAAACCTCCAGTCATGAATAGTAAAATCACTAATTGAACCAGATCATAAAAAATACTTACAGTGGCAGCAAAATTATCAATTGTTAAGAATTTTTTTTTATTAACCTCTAAATAGGCATTTATAATCGCTGAAAGAAAAATTAATACTAAAGCAATATAGTAAGGAAATTCAAATTTAAGGCCGTAGTAAACAAATGATACTGTAAAAAACTGACCTAATATAGCTATCCATCTTATGTTAATAAGAGTCTCTAAAGTTATTCTTAGGTCTTTTGAATTAATTCGATCTTTAACAAACATGCTTAAATGTCTAAATTTGATACATTTATAGCATTAGAATTAATAAAGTTCTTTCTTTTTGAAACGTCCTCCCCCATTAAAGTAAAAAATATTTCATCATCTGCTGAAGAAGGCTCTGAAATTTCCCCATTTAATTCTGAATAATTTACTTTTAACAAAGAATTGTTTTCAGGATTTAGTGTTGTTTCCCATAATTCATCAGGATTCATCTCACCTAAACCTTTAAATCTTTGTAATGACAAGTTTTTCTTTCCAATTTCAATGATGATTTCAATAAATTCTATGAGTGAATTGACTTTATGGGACGCATCCCCCTCTTTAACAACGCAAGAACTTTGAAAAATATTTGCAATTTTATTAAATTTAGAAAAATTGGTTAAAATTTTATTATTTGATAAGAAATTAAAATCTAATCTTTTTTCAATTAACTCATGATAAAACTCTCTTCGTAAAATAAAACTATCATTTTCAATTAATCCTTGCCACTTTGAGTCATCTTTTTCTAAATTTTGATTTAGATTTTCAGCTACAGCTTTAATTGCACCTAATTTTTTCTGATTATTTTTGTCCTCAGTTATTAAAATTATATTATCTTTCTCAGTAAATGCTCCAACAATTGATAATTGTTCTAAAATTTCTTTGTCGCCGTCTATGGATTTAATTAATTTGTATAATTCATATGACTGAACAATGAAGTTTTTATCGTAATTAAATTTTTTATCATTTTTAAAAGTAACACTTTCAATTTTCTTTAGCGAATTTTCTATTGCTAATTTTTCCAAATCATTTTCATTTTTTAAATAATTTACTGTTTTACCTGATTTAATTTTATAAAGAGGAGGTTGCGCAATATAAATATGCCCCTTTTTTATCAATTCATTAAATGGTTTATTATTAAAGAAAGTTAGTAAAAGGGTTCTTATGTGAGATCCATCTACATCGGCATCGGTCATAATCACAATTTTACCATATCTCAATTTTTCTAATTCAAATGGCTCGACACCAGTACCAATAGCATTTATTAAAGTAACAATTTCATTAGATGATAACATTTTAGAAAAAACTTTTTTGACATCCGAGGAATTATTTTTAGCCTCAACAAAAGTATTTAAAATCTTTCCTCTCAAGGGTAATACTGCTTGAAACTCCCTATTTCTTGCCTGCTTTGCTGATCCGCCCGCAGAGTCTCCCTCAACAATAAATAATTCAGTTTTATTAATATCATTAGACTGGCAGTCAGCTAGTTTTCCAGGAAGGCTAGTAATATCAATAGCATTTTTTCTTCTTACGCTCTCCCTAGCTTTACGAGCAACTTCTCTAGCCACAGCTGCTTGAATTATCTTGCCAATAATTGTTTTTGCGATTTTAGGATTTTGATCAAACCATAATGAAATTTTTTCATTGGTTATTGTTTCAACAACCGGTCTAACTTCTGAGGAAACAAGTTTTTCCTTTGTTTGTGACGAAAACTTTGGATCAGGAACTTTTACTGACAATACGCAAATTAAGCCCTCTCTTACATCGTCTCCAACTATGGTTACTTTATCTTTTTTTAACAAACCAAAATCATTCGCATATTTATTGATTAATCTTGTTATTGAATTTCTAAAACCTAATAAATGTGTTCCACCATCTTTTTGTGGGATATTATTTGTAAAACATAAAACGTTTTCATTGTAAGAAGAATTCCATAAGAGCGCACACTCTATATCAATATCATTTTTATTTGACTGAAAATATAATGGCTCTTCTAATATAAACTGACTATCTTCATTTTTAATTTTATTTTTTAATTTATTTAAATCCTTAACAAACTCTTTTATTCCACCATCAAATTTAAAGTTTAAAATTTTTGCTTTTTCTTTTCTTTCATCACTTAATTGAATATTTAATCCTTTATTTAAATATGCTAATTCTTTTAATCTTTTCTCTAAAATTGAAAGATTAAATTTAGTATCAGTAAATATTTCACTAGATGGTAAAAAAGTAACATTAGTTCCTTTTAAGTCGGACTTACCTATTTCTTTTAGCGGTGCCTTAGTAATTCCATTTTCAAATTCTACAAAATATTTTTTTCCGTCTCTAAAAATATCAACTTTCAAACTCTTAGAAAGAGCGTTAACTACTGACACACCTACACCATGCAAACCACCAGAAACTTTATATGTTTTATGATCAAATTTACCACCAGCATGCAATTGGGTCATTATTACCTCTGCTGCAGAAATTTTTTCTGTTTTGTGTATTTCAACAGGAATTCCTCTGCCATTATCAGATACGGATACCGAATTATCTTTATTAATTTTAACTACAATCGTATCACAATGACCGGCCAAGGCTTCATCTATTGCATTGTCAACGACCTCAAAAACCATATGGTGCAGACCAGTACCGTCATCGGTATCACCAATATACATACCAGGACGTTTCCTAACTGCATCAAGTCCTTTTAAAACTTTGATTGAATCTGCTCCATATTCGGTTTTTTTTGTAATAGCTGTAGACATTTTTTAATTTTTTATGATTAAAACGAACTTTTATTTATAACATTTTTACTCTTAAAAATGGAGGTATAGATTACTCTAAATGTATAAAAAACCCTTTATTTTCAATAACTTGGAATAGATTCTTGCTCGTTCCTGTATACCAAATTTGAGTGCCAAATTTTTCAATTTCTGTGACAAGCCTTTCGAAGTTTTGATCATCAATATGAGAAGTCGCTTCGTCTAATAAAAGAATAAAATCTTTTTTTTCTATTTTTAATTTCCAACAATTGGCAAGAATAATAGTTAATAGTGAAGATTTTTGCTCTCCTGTTGAACAAGCGTCTGTATTTCTATTTTTGATTTTGTCGAAAAAAAAAATCTGATCTTTATTGATGCCAAAATTTGTCCTTTTAGTAATCTCATCTAGTTCACGATTAGATTTCAATTTTTCAAAAAAAATCTCTATTTTTATTTTTTTTTCATTTAGATCATCAAATAGATCATTGTTATATTTAATATTAATTTCCCTAAAATTTTTTAATTTATCTGAAATAATTTTATTAATTTTGTTTGCATAGTTCCTTCTCATTAAAAAAATTTCATAAATATTTTCTGCTAATCTCTTCTCTATTATATCAAGCCATTTTTCGTCTTTTTTATTTTTTAGAATTTGTAGCCTTTCTGCTATATTTTTTTTGTAACTTGATACTGATAAATTGAAATTTTTTTCGTTCTGTGAGATTAATTTATCTATAAAATCTCTTTTTATAGATTGTCCTTCATACATAATTTTATCCATATATGGTGATAACCAGATGAAACTTAAAATTTCTTTTATTTTGGGGAGTGATATTTTTTTTTCTTCTAAAAAAAAGGTTTTTTTTAAACTTTTTTGATCTTTAGTTATTTTGAAAGAAAAATTAAATTGATTAGAATTCGATAAAATTTTTGCTTGTATGTTTGTATCAATAATATTTGTTTCTTGTTCTGGTAATAACTTATCTAAAGTATCATTTCTTAATCCTTTTGAATTCGAAAAAAAAGATAAGCTCTCTATTAAATTAGTCTTTCCAACGCCATTATCTCCATAAATAATTATGTGCTGATAATCTTTACTAATTTCTAAATTATATTGTTTATGAGATTTAAAATTTTTAATATTTATTTTTGTTACACTTGCCATTAAATACTTATTAAATTACACGCATTGGCATAACAATGTAAGTACTAAGGGGATCGCTTTCATCTTTGACTTGTATAGGTGAAGTTGCATCTTTTAACATTAGGACAATATCTTTACTCTCTAAAACATTTGCAACATCAATTAAATATGTCGAATTGAAACCAATCTCTAAATGCTCCCCTTGATATTGAGTTTGCACTTCTTCAATACCATCTCCAGAAATAGCATCATTTATTAAAAACTTCATCAATCCTTTATCCAAAGATATTTTGATGACTCCTTTTCTATCTGAAGATAACGATTTCAGTCGATCTAAAGCGCTTATAAATTCTTCGACGTTTGATTTTGCGGCTATACGTTCATCTTTTGGTATAACCTTCTCATAATCTGGAAATTTTCCATCGATCACCTTTGAAATTAAAATAATGTCTTTGTACAAAAATTTAATCTTAGATTTTGTAGATAAAATTTTAAGATTGATAGAATCTTCATCAATTATTGTAAGTAATTCAAATACAGTTTTTTTAGGTAAGATTACTGATTGAAAATTGTCTACGCCCTTTATTTCTGTAGCTGACTTACTAAGTCTATGACCGTCTGTTGCAACCGCAATTAATTTATTTTCACCATCCTTTTTATCTAAATAAACTCCATTTAAATAATGTCTTGTCTCATCATTAGAGATAGAAAATTTTGTTTTATTTATTATCTTTAAAAATTCAAAAGATGGTATTTCTAAATACTGTTCATCCAAATTATCTTCTAATATTGGAAACTCGTCAGGAGATATGCAGGTTAAATTAAAGTCAGATTTTCCAGATATTAATTTTAATCTATTATTTTCTTTTAATGACAAATGTAGTGAGGATCCGGTTTTAAGTTTTCTAACGATGTCGTAAATTACCTGTGCTGTTGTTGTTGTTGATCCTTCTTTTATCGTCTGGCATGTAAGCTTTTCCGTAATAATAATATCTAAATCTGTCGCCGTTAGCTTTAAAAATCCATCATGAGCTTCTATTAAGACATTACCCAAAATTGGTAACGTATTTTTTTTTTCAACAACACCTTGTACATGTGCCAGAGATTTTAATAAAACATCTCTGTCAATTTTAAATTCCATTTTATCTCTTGATTATTCTGTCTGTAATACTTTGTACTTCATACTCGAATTGACGATCTTTTGACATCAATTCTTCTATTTTTTTTATTGCATGTATTACAGTAGTATGGTCCCTACCAGTGAATTTTCTACCTATTTCAGGCAGTGATTTTGTTGTTAATTTTTTTGATAAATACATCGCTATTTGTCTTGGTCTAGCGATATGCCTTGATCTTCTTGCAGATAAAAAATCATTCATTGATAAATTATAATAAGCAACAACAATTTTTTGTATATCTTCAATACTTATAACTGATTGCATATTATTAAGAAGATCTTTCAAAATAAGTTTTGCATCTTGCAAAGTCGGTGTTTTATTTTGAATTCTAGCTGATGCTATAACTCTATTTAATACACCAAGCATGTCTCTAACACTTGATTTAAATTCATTCGATATAAATGATAATATTTCATCATTTATTAGTATCTCGTTACCAAAATGATTTTTCTCGGCTAAACATCTCTTTTTTAATATTTCAAGTCTTAAGCCAATATCAGGTGGCTGAACATCAACAACTAAGCCCCCTGATAATCTTGATTTTATTCTGTCTTGAATGCGATCTAGTTCATTTGGTGATCTATCACATGAAATCACAACTTGAGACTGATTTTCTAACAAACTATTAAATGTATAGAAAAACTCTTCTTGTGTTACTTCTTTACCACTAATGAACTGGATATCGTCTAATATAAGTACATCAGCGTTTCTAAAAATTTCTTTAAATTTGTGTGTATCTTTATTTTTAATTGATTTTACAAATTGATACATAAATCTTTCAGCTGAAAGATAGATTACCTTTTTATCCATTTGTTTAAGTTGATTTCCAATAGCATTTAAAATGTGAGTTTTTCCTAGTCCAACACCGCCATAGATATATAAAGGATTATAATGACCAAGACTTTCTGTAACTCTTTTAGCAGCTGAAAAAGCTAATTGATTACTTTCGCCCGTTACAAAACTTTCAAAGTTTAATCGAGGATCTATTCTATTAATTCCATAATTTGTATCTTTTAAATCAATTATTTTTGTACCTGATCCAAAATCTAAAATATTTGTAGATCTTTTTTCATCAAAGATTTCATTAATTTCAAATTGAATTCTAGATACTGAATTATCAAGTTTTTGATAATGATCTAAAATTTTATCTGCGTAGTGAGAAACAATCCAGTCTCTAACAAATCTTGTTTTAACAACTAAAATTAAAGATGAAAAATCAATACCTTTGGCTTCAACATTTTGTATCCAGCTTTTGTAAACATCTAAACCATAAGTTTCTTTCAACTTTTGTTGAACAATTTCCCAGTTTTTTTTAATATCTTCGTTAATTTGTAA
>NZ_JBNAIK010000008.1:0-41830 GCF_052048155.1 Candidatus Pelagibacter sp. HIMB109 | reverse complement strand
TCAAAGTTAGATCAGATTCCACAAGAGTTTAGAGAAGTTGCAGAAGAATTTTCTGAAAAGGGTTTTGTTACCATTGCAAGTGACACTTTAATTAATTGGGCGAGAACTGGATCATTACATTGGATGACATTTGGACTTGCGTGTTGTGCAGTTGAAATGATGCAAGCATCAATGCCTAGATATGATCTTGAAAGATTTGGCGCAGCGCCAAGAGCATCACCAAGACAATCCGATGTTATGATTGTAGCAGGAACTTTAACAAACAAGATGGCACCAGCTTTGAGAAAAGTTTATGATCAAATGCCAGAGCCCCGTTATGTTATCTCAATGGGCAGCTGTGCAAATGGTGGTGGTTATTATCACTATTCTTATTCTGTAGTGAGGGGCTGCGATAGAATTGTTCCCGTTGATATTTATGTTCCAGGATGTCCTCCAAGTGCAGAGGCTTTGTTGTATGCAATATTACAATTGCAAAAAAAAATAAGAAGAGAAGGATCTTTGCAACGATAATGAAAACATTAGATGAAGTAAAAACTATCATTGAAGGAAGCCCAAATTTTAGACTTGCTAAAATTGAAATTCAAAATGATAATTTAGTTTGTAACTGTAATGCAGATCTATTGATTGATAATGTTGTTCAATTAAAAAGACATTCAGATTTAAAATTTAGACAACTAGTTGATATTCTTGCAGTAGATTATCCAAATAGAGAAAAACGTTTTGAAATTATTTATTTATTTTTAAGTCATGAAAATAATTTAAGAATAAGTATTAAAATTGATTTAGAGGATCAACAAAAAATTCAAACTCTAACCAATGTGTTTCCTTCTGCAAACTGGTTGGAAAGAGAAGTTTTTGACATGAATGGTATTGAATTTAGTGACCATCCTGACTTAAGAAGAATTTTAACAGATTATAATTTTGAAGGTTTTCCTTTGCGAAAAGATTTTCCTTTAACTGGTTATAAAGAAGTCAGATATGATCCAGAGACAAAAAAAGTAGTTTACGGCCCAGTAAAGTTGCAACAAGCCTATAGAGATTTTGATTTTAAAAGTCCTTGGCAAGGACCTGATTACATTAAAAAAGAACAAGAAAAGAGTGGGGAATAATGTCTAAAGAATTTAAAACAGTTAACTTAAACTTTGGACCTCAACACCCTGCAGCGCACGGTGTTTTAAGACTTATTTTAGAATTAGATGGTGAGGTTGTTGAAAGAGCAGATCCTCACATTGGATTATTACATAGAGGAACTGAGAAACTTATAGAGCATAAAACGTATACTCAGGCCGTTCCATATTTTGATAGACTCGATTACGTAGCGCCAATGAATCAAGAGCATGCATTTGCGCTTGCTGTAGAAAAATTACTTAATATTGACGTTCCAATTAGAGCTAAAAACATCAGAGTTGCTTTTTGTGAAATTGGTAGAATTTTAAGTCATATTTTAAATATCACTACACAAGCTTTAGATGTTGGAGCGCTAACACCTTCTCTTTGGGGGTTCGAAGAAAGAGAAAAATTAATGGTATTTTATGAAAGGGTTTCAGGTTCAAGATTACATGCTAATTACTTTAGACCAGGTGGAGTTCATATTGATTTACCAACCGGATTAGACAAAGATATTTTAGAGTTTTGTAAATCTTTCCCAAAAGTAATTGATGATTTAGAAAATTTATTAACTGATAATAGAATTTTTAAACAGCGAAATGTTGATATTGGAATTGTTTCTGTTCAAGAAGCTTTAGATCATGGTTTCTCAGGAGTTATGATTAGAGGTTCAGGCATACCTTGGGATTTGAGAAAATCTCAGCCATATGATGGTTATGAAAACTATGAGTTTAAAGTACCGGTTGGAAAAAATGGAGATTGCTATGACAGATACCTTTGTCGTATTGAAGAAATGCGAGAAAGTGTAAAAATTATAATTCAAGCTCTTTCTAATTTACCAGATGGTCCGATTATGACTTTAGATACTCGAGTTGGACCTCCCAAGAGATCAGATATGAAAACTTCAATGGAAGCATTGATCAATCACTTTAAACTTTACACTGAAGGTTACAGTGTTCCAAAAGGCGAAACTTATGCAGCTGTTGAAGCTCCTAAAGGTGAATTTGGAGTTTATTTAGTAGCTGATGGAACAAACAAACCTTATCGTTGTAAAATTAAAGCACCAGGTTTTACACATTTACAAGCAATGGATTATTTAATTAAAGGCCATATGTTAGCTGACGTTCCAGCATTACTCGGATCAATGGATATTGTTTTTGGAGAAGTTGATCGATGAGCGGAAAACATGTAGCCAAAAATCAACCTTCATCTTTTGCGTTCACAGATGAAAATAAAATGAAGATTGAAGAGGTTTTAAAAAAGTATCCTGAGAGTAAAAAAAAGAGTGCGGTGATGCCTCTTTTATATATCGCTCAAAGACAAAATAATAATTGGATACCACTCGCTGCAATACAATTAATCGCAGATATGTTAGAAACTACATATATCAAGGTATATGAAGTAGCTACGTTTTACACAATGTATAATCTAGCGCCTGTTGGAAAATATTTTGTACAAGTATGCACAACAACTCCATGCATGATTAGAGGATCAGGAAAAGTTGTTGAAGTATGTAAAAAACATATCTCTGAAAAACAAGGACATTTAAATAAGGAATTAGATAGTTCATGGATAGAAGTTGAATGTTTAGGAGCTTGCGTTAACGCTCCAATGGTTCAGATTAATGATGATTATTTTGAAGATTTAAATGCTGAAAAAGCTGAAGCTATAATTAAAGGTTTTAAAGAAGGTAAATTGCCAAATATAGGCTCTCAATCCGGGAGAAAAGGTTCTGAACCAATTCAAAACCGTACAACACTATTAAATAAAAATGCTTAAAGATACAGACAGAATTTTTAGGAACTTATATGGAGATGAAAGCTTTAATCTTTCCAACGCTTTGAATCGAGGTGATTGGAAAGATACAAAAGAAATTATTGCAAAAGGAAAAGAGTGGATCATTGATCAAGTAAAAAAATCTGAATTAAGAGGAAGAGGCGGTGCAGGATTTCCAACTGGAATGAAGTGGTCTTTTGCTCCAAAAGAACCAACTACTGATAGACCTCATTATCTTGTTATTAATGCAGATGAGTCTGAACCAGGAACTTGCAAAGATAGAGATATACTTAGATATGAACCACAAAAATTGATCGAAGGTTCTTTAATAGCTGCATACGCTGTGGGAGCTAAAGCTTGTTATGTTTATATTAGAGGAGAGTACGTTAATGAGGGTAAAGTTTTACAACAAGCTATCGATGAAGCTTATGAAAAAAATCTAATTGGAAAAAATGCTGCTGGCAGTGGTTGGGATTTTGATATGTATATTCATTTCGGTGCTGGTGCATATATTTGCGGTGAAGAAACTGCACTGCTAGAAAGTTTGGAAGGTAATAAAGGTCAGCCAAGATTAAAACCACCATTTCCAGCATTAGTTGGTTTGTATGGCTGTCCAACAATTGTAAATAATGTGGAAACTATTGCTGTTGTGCCTACAATTTTAAGACGCGGACCCGAATGGTTTGCCTCTTTTGGAAGGCCTAAAAATAGAGGAACAAAAATTTTTTGTATATCAGGTAACGTTGTTAATCCTTGTAATGTTGAAGAAGAAATGAGCATACCGTTAAAAGAATTGATTGAAACTCATGCAGGTGGTGTCATAGGTGGATGGGATAATTTGCAAGCTGTAATTCCAGGTGGATCTTCAATGCCATTATTACCGAAAAAAGTTTGTGATAATATTTTGATGGACTTTGATGCTTTAGTAGAAGCTAAAAGTGGGATGGGAACTGCAGGAATAGTTGTGATCGATAAATCACAAGATATTGTCTCTTGCATTTCAAGAATTTCAAGATTTTATAAACACGAAAGTTGCGGTCAATGCACACCATGCAGAGAAGGGTCTGGTTGGTTATGGAGAATGATGGAAAGAATTAATAGAGGTGAAGCTGAAATACATGAAATTGATATGTTATTAGAAGTTACAAAACAAATTGAAGGACACACGATTTGTGCATTTGGAGAAGCCTCAGCTTGGCCAGTTCAAGGTTTATTAAGACACTTTAGAGAACAAATGGAAGAGAAGTGTTCAAACTTAGCTAATAGAAAGATTGCTTAATGCCAAAAGTAACTGTTGATGGAATAGAAGTAGAAGTTGAATCTGGGTCAACAGTACTGCAAGCGTGCGAAGCTGCAGGAAAAGAAATCCCAAGATTTTGTTATCATGAAAGATTATCAATAGCTGGTAATTGCAGAATGTGTTTAGTTGAAATGGAAAAATCACCTAAACCTGTAGCATCATGTGCGATGCCTGTAATGGATGGACAAGTGATAAAAACAAATACTCCAATGGTAAAAAAAGCAAGAGAAGGAGTCATGGAGTTTTTATTAATTAACCACCCATTAGATTGCCCGATTTGTGATCAAGGAGGCGAATGTGATCTTCAAGACCAGGCATTTAATTATGGAGGCGGTAGATCCAGATATGAATTAAACAAAAGATCAGTTGATCAAAAATATATGGGTCCTTTGATCAAAACCCACATGAATAGATGTATTCACTGTACTAGATGCGTTAGATTTTCTGAAGAGGTAGCAGGGGTTTCTGAAATCGGAGCAATCAATCGTGGTGAAAATATGGAAATTACAACCTTCTTAGAAAACACAATTGAATCTGAAATGTCTGGAAATGTAATTGATTTATGTCCCGTTGGTGCACTCACTTCAAAACCTTATTCATATGAAGCAAGACCGTGGGAGCTTAATAAAGTTGAAACTATCGATGTTATGGATGCTGTTGGCTCCAATATTAGAATGGACTCAAAAGGTTGGGAAGTTAAAAGAGTTTTACCAAGAATTAACGATGAAATTAATGAAGAATGGATATCAGATAAAACCCGTTATGCTTGTGACGGTTTATTAAACAATAGAATAGATACACCTTTCATTAAAAAAGATGGTGAATTCAAAGAGGCATCATGGAAAGAAGCTTTAAATTTTATAAACCAAAACTTAGAAAATAAAAAAACTTTTGGCGGACTAGTTGGTCAACTTGTTGATCTTGAAACAAGTTATGCTTTTAAAAAGTTATTCAAGAATGTTTTTAATTCTGAGTTAGTTGATTTTAGACAAAAGGATATTTTATTTGATACATCAAATACTTTTAATTTTAAATTTAACACAACAATAAGCAAAATTGATGAAGCTGATTTTATTTTATTAGTTGGAGCAAATCCTAGATTAGAAGCTACGATAATAAGTTCAAGAATTAGAAAAGCAGTTAAATCTGGATGCAAAGTATTCTCAATCGGAGATCCTGGAGACCAGCATTATAAACTTAAGGTTATTGGCAATAATATCTCTATTTTAGATGATTTGGTATTTGGCAATATATCAGAATCAAAACTATTTAAAGAAGCAAAAAATCCTGTAATTATAATAGGTGAGAGTGTTTTAAAATCTGAAATATCTAAAAATGTAATTTCTTCAGTTCAAACCTTATTAAAAGATATTAACAAATTAGATAGCTTTAATATACTTCACCAGTCTGCATCAAATGTAGGTTCATTAATTTTAGGTTTGCAAACAGAAAATTTACAGAAAGTTTATGATGCTGATGTTTTATATTTATTAAATGCTGATGAAGTGAATATAGATAAAAAAAATAATCAATTTATTATTTATCAAGGTTCGCACGGTGGTGAAAATTCTAGATTTGCTGATGTTATATTACCAAGTGCTGCCTACTCAGAAAAAAATGGTTCTTTTGTAAATTTAGAAGGAAGGGTACAAAGATCTTATAAAGCCAGCTACCCTCCAGGTTTTGCAAAAGAAGATTTTGAAATATTTAATGATATTGCAAAAGGTAAAGGATCTAATCATCATTATGTTTCTTTTGAAAGTTTAAGAGAAGAAATGATTAATGAGCATAAATTTCTAGGCATTTATGATGAAATTCAACCATCAGATATTGAAAATCTTAAAATTGAAAGACATGTTAAAAAAGAACATCTAATTGAAATAAATAATGTCGATTACTACCAGACTAATATTGTAGCAAGATCTTCTCAAACAATGAATGAATGCAAATTAGCTAAACAACAACCAAGAAAAACTGGAACAGAAAATTAATGTTAAACGATTATTTAAATATCATATTTTTTGATGTCTTAAAAATTATGTTTTTGCTCGTACCTGTTCTTATTGCAGTAGCAATGATTGTTTGGGTAGATAGAAGAGTTTGGGGTTTGGTTCAATTAAGAAGGGGACCAAATGTTGTAGGACCTTTTGGTTTGCTTCAAACTGCAGCGGATGCTTTAAAATATATTTTTAAAGAAATTATAATTCCTGCTGGTGCAAACAAAGTAATATTTATTTTAGCTCCAGTTGTTACGATGTCATTAGCTCTTTTAGCTTGGGCCGTTATCCCATTTGGTGAAAATATTTATGTAGCTAATATCAATGTTGGTATTTTATATTTATTTGCTGTTTCATCTCTTGGTGTTTACGGAATTATTATGGCGGGCTGGGCTTCAAATTCAAAATATCCTTTTTTAGGAGCGTTAAGATCAGCTGCGCAAATGGTTTCTTATGAGGTTTCGATTGGTTTTATTATAGTGACGGTTTTATTGTGTGTTGGATCCTTGAATCTAATTGATATTGTAGTTGCACAAAAAAAAGTTTGGTTTGCAATACCACTTTTTCCAATGTTTGTAATTTTTTTTATATCAGCTTTAGCAGAGACGAATAGACCGCCATTTGATTTACCAGAGGCAGAAGCAGAGTTGGTTGCAGGTTATCAAACAGAATATTCTGGTATGATGTATGCTCTTTTTTGGTTAGGTGAGTATGCAAATATTTTATTAATGTGTGCCATGGGTTCTATATTATTTTTAGGAGGGTGGTTACCTCCAGCAGATATTTTTCCATTAAATGTAATACCTTCTCCTTTATGGTTAGTTCTAAAAATTCTTTTATTGTTTGTTGCGTTTGCATTAATTAAAGCAATTGTTCCTAGATATAGATATGACCAATTAATGAGATTAGGTTGGAAAGTTTTTTTACCTGTATCTTTAACTTGGGTAATTCTTGTGTCAGGTTTTTTAGTTTATTTTAAAATGTTGCCGGTAAATTAATATGAAATTTAATAGATTATTAAAAACAATATTTTTAAGTGAGTTTGTTAAAGGATTATATTTAGCAATCAAATTCATGTTCAAGCCAAAAGCAACAGTTAACTATCCCTTTGAAAAAGGTCCTATTAGTCCAAGGTTTAGAGGTGAGCATGCTCTTAGAAGATATCCTAATGGTGAAGAAAGATGTATAGCTTGTAAACTTTGCGAAGCTGCGTGCCCGGCTCAAGCAATTACCATTGAGTCAGAGCCTAAAGACGATGGCTCAAGAAGGACCACGAGATACGACATTGATATGGTGAAATGTATATATTGCGGTTTATGCCAAGAGGCTTGTCCAGTAGATGCAATTGTTCAGGGACCTAATTTCGAATTTACAACTGAAACCAGGGAAGAATTATACTACACAAAAGAAAAGCTTCTCGAAAATGGCGATCGTTGGGAGACTGAAATCGCAAATAACATTAAATTGGATAAACCTTATAGGTAATTATGTTAGCGCACGCTTTAATTTTTTATTTATTTTCTTTTATTGCCATTTCTTCATCATTGGCTGTTATTTCATCAAAAAATACCGTGCATGCTGTATTTTTTTTAATTTTAGATTTTGTCAGTATATCTTGCCTCTTTATTATGATGGGTGCTGAGTACTTAGGTATGTTGACATTGATTGTTTATGTAGGCGCGGTGGCAGTATTATTTTTGTTTGTAGTAATGATGTTAAATGTAAATTTTAAAGATCTTAGAACTGGCTTTCTAAGTTACTTACCTTTTGGTTTATTAATCGGAATAGTAATAATCATTGAGCTTGGAATGATGATTGGTACGTGGAAATACAAAGACTCTTTTATCAAAACATCAGAAATTAAGATAAGTTCTAAAGTTTCAAATACAGAAGCATTAGGAAATGTTTTGTATACTGATTTCATTCATTATTTTCAAATTTCAGGGATAATTCTATTAGTTGCAATGATTGGTGCAATTTTATTGACCTTTAGACAAAAAGAAAATTTAAAAAGACAAGACATTACCAAGCAAGTTTCAAGAGAAAGAGATGATGGTGTTTCATTAGAAGAAGTTGAAAGCTTTAAGGGAGTAAAATTAAATGATTGATATTTCACTAGGTCATTATTTATTTTTAGGAGCTATAATTTTTACTATTGGAATTATTGGTATATTTTTAAATAGGAAAAACGTTATTGTTCTTTTAATGTCAATTGAGTTGATTTTGATTTCAGCGAACATTAACCTTGTAGCTTTTTCAGTTTATTTACAAGATATAGTTGGACAGGTTTTTACAATGTTTGTTTTAACGGTTGCAGCAGGTGAAGCTGCCATTGGTTTGGCGATATTAGTAGTATTTTTTAGAAATAAAGGAAGTATTCATGTTGAAGACATCAATACTTTAAAAGGTTAGAGCGTGGCTTATACAATTATTTTCGCACCTTTGATCGGTTTTTTAATAACAGGATTATTTGGAAGAAAAATTGGTGACCTTGGTTCACAGATTGTTACAAGTTCACTAATTTTCTTATCAGCTATAATATCTTGTTATTATTTATATCAATTCATCATTGGATCTAATGTTTTAAATTTTGTTATTTTTAACTGGATTTCATCAGGTCAACTTAATTTAAATTGGTCTATCTATATCGATACACTTACAGCTGTAATGCTTGTAGTTGTAACATCAGTCTCATTTTTAGTTCATGTATACTCAATTGGTTACATGAGTCATGATCCAGATAAACCTCGTTTCATGAGTTATCTATCCTTATTTACATTTGCAATGTTAATGCTGATCACTTCAGATAATTTTTTACAATTATTTTTTGGATGGGAAGGTGTTGGGCTAGCTTCATATTTGTTAATTGGTTTTTGGTTTAAAAAACCAAGTGCAAATGCTGCTGCAATAAAAGCATTTGTGGTTAATAGAGTGGGTGACTTTGGTTTGGCAATTGGAATATTTTTAATTTATAAATATACAGGCTCTTTAAACTTTTCAGAAGTATTTAAAGCAGTTCCAAGTTTACTTGATAAAAAGATTAATTTTATAGGAACAGATGGAAATTTAATTACTTATATTTGTGTGTTTTTGTTTATAGGTGCTATGGGAAAATCAGCTCAACTTTTTCTCCACACCTGGTTGCCAGATGCCATGGAGGGCCCTACACCAGTTTCAGCACTAATTCATGCAGCTACAATGGTTACTGCAGGTGTATTTTTAGTAGTAAGATGCTCCCCGATTTTTGAATTTTCACCTTTTTCACAAAGTTTAATTGTAACCATTGGTGCTTCAACTGCTTTTTTTGCTGCCACTATTGGTTTGGTTCAAAATGATATTAAAAAAGTCATAGCTTATTCTACATGCAGTCAGCTAGGTTATATGTTTTTTGCAGCAGGTATAGGCGCTTATCATATTGCAATATTTCACTTGTTTACTCATGCTTTTTTTAAAGCTTTATTATTTTTGTGTGCAGGCTCTGTAATTCACAGCTTACATGAAGAGCAAGATATTCGAAAAATGGGAGGAATTTATAAAAAAATTCCATACACATATGCCTTTATGGTTGTAGGAACTCTAGCCATAACTGGGTTTCCTTTTTTGTCAGGATTTTATTCAAAAGATGCAATTTTAGAAGCTGCATATTTTTCAACAAATAGTATGGGCATGTACGCAACATCAATTGGTGTTTTCACCGCTTTGCTAACGTCAATTTATTCTTGGAGATTGATTTATAAAACTTTTCATGGAAATTATAAAAATGAAAGTTATGAATTCCATAAGGTTCATGAGTCACCTCCAGTAATATTAATTCCGTTATTTGTATTAACGATAGGCGCAATATTTGCAGGCTTTGTATTTAAAGATATATTTATTGGTACTGACCATCAAAATTTTTGGAAATCAGCTATATTTTTTAAAGAACAGTTTGAGCTAAAACATCCTCCTTTATGGTTTTTATTATTTACTCCAATTTCTGGTGTTATCATAATATTCGCTGCCTATTATTTTTATGTAAGAAATGAAAAAATTTTAGAAAATTTAAAACAAACACATAAGCCATTATATAATTTTTTACTCAATAAGTGGTACTTTGATGAATTGTATGACTTTTTATTTACAAGGCCTGCTAAAGCAATTGGCTCATTTTTTTGGTCAAAAGGCGATGTAAAAATTATAGATGGTTTTGGGCCAAATGGATTTGCAAAGATAATAAAAATTTTATCTGACCGTGCTGTATTATTTCAATCTGGGTATTTATATCATTATGCGTTTGTCATTTTAATTGGATTAACAATTTTATTAACTTATTTAATAATATGAACGAAATACCTATCTTAACATTAACAACATTTATACCTCTAATTGGTGTTTTCTTTTTACTTTTTTTAAAAGGAGAAGAAGAATTTGTTAACAGAACATCAGGTTATATTTCTTTATTAACAAGCGGAATAGTATTTTTAGCTTCAATTTTAATATTAAATAATTTTAATTATAACAATCCTGACTTCCAATTTATTGAGCAACATGACTGGATATTTAATTTTGTAAATTACAAAGTTGGAATAGATGGAATTTCTTTATCATTTATATTACTAACAACTTTCATTACTCCAATTTGTATTTTAGCAACGATTAATAGTGTTAAAAAAAGATTGAGGGAATTCTTGATTGCACTTCTATTAATGGAAACAATGATGATAGGTGTCTTTTGTTCATTAGATTTGTTTATTTTTTACTTATTTTTTGAAGCTGGGTTAATTCCAATGTTTTTAATTATTGGAATTTGGGGCGGTGAAAAAAGAGTGTATTCCGCGTTTAAATTCTTTTTATACACTCTCTTTGGATCAATATTTATGTTGATTTCAATTATCTATATTTATTTTGATGCGGGAACTTTAGATGTTGAAAAGCTTTTAAATATTCAAATTAATAAGGATTATCAAAAATATTTATGGCTTGGTTTTTTTGCATCTTTTGCTGTCAAAACACCGATGTGGCCGGTTCATACCTGGTTACCCGATGCACACGTTGAGGCGCCCACATCTGGATCAGTAATTTTAGCTGCAATTCTACTTAAAATGGCGGGTTATGGTTTTATAAGGTTCTCATTGGGTTTATTTCCAGATGCATCAGTTTATTTTGCTCCATTAGTTTTTGCCTTAAGTATTATCGCAATTATTTACACATCTTTGGTTGCTCTTGTACAAAAAGATATGAAAAAGTTAATAGCATATTCATCCGTTGCCCATATGGGTTTTGTAACAATAGGTATTTTTGTATTTAACAAACAAGGAATTGAAGGAAGTATATTTCAAATGATTAGTCACGGAATAATATCATCCGCCTTATTTTTATGTGTAGGTGTAGTTTATGACAGGATGCATACAAGAGAAATCTCAGAATATGGTGGTGTTGTAAATATAATGCCAAAGTATGCGGTAATGTTTATGGTATTTACACTAGGTAGCTTAGGTTTACCTGGAACTAGTGGTTTTGTTGGTGAGATTCTAGTTTTAATTGGGTCATTTAAATACAATTATTGGATCGCATTTTTTGCAGCAACAGGGGTCATTTTATCTGCCTGTTATAGCTTGTGGTTATATAGAAGAATTGTGTTTGGAAAAATCACAAATGAAAAAATTCAAAAATTAACTGACTTAAACAAAAATGAGTATTTAATGTTAACACCATTATTAATCATGACTATTGTTTTAGGTTTTTATCCTGCTTTAATACTTGATCTAATTTCATCAAGCGTTGACAAAGTTTCTAACAATATGACGGATTATATTAAATTGGTGGGAGCTGTAAAATAAAATGATAGAATTACAAAATATTTTTCCTGAAATTTTTCTAACGCTTTCACTTTTAATTTTATTGGTTGCCGGTGTATTTTTAAAAAATTCTTTTTCGTTGATCAAAAAAATAACCATTATATTATTATTAATTTGTATACCGCTTGTATATGTTAATTATGATAACCAAATTTTGATTTTTAATAATAATTATTCAATTAATAATTTTTCAAATTTATTAAAAATAATTATTTTAATTTCTTCAGCCTTTTCATTAATTTTTACTGGTCAATATTTAAAAAGATTAAAGATAGAAAAATTTGAATATATGATACTGATTTTATGCTCAACATTAGGAATGTTTGTAATGGTGAGTACAAACAATTTAATTGGTCTATATTTAGGTATCGAGTTACAATCATTATCATTATATGTGCTCTCTTCAATTGACAGAAATTCTTTAAAATCCTCTGAGTCTGGTGTTAAGTATTTTGTTTTAGGAGCATTATCATCAGGATTATTTTTATATGGCTGTTCATTGATTTACGGATTCACTGGTTCTACAAATTATTTAATTATTAACGAGAATTTTACTGTTGAAAATATTGGTTTAATATTTGGTTTAGTTTTTGTTATCGTTGGATTAGCATTTAAGGTTTCTGCTGTACCTTTTCATATGTGGACACCAGATGTTTATGAGGGTTCGCCAACTGCGGTTACAGCGTTTTTTGCTCTTGCCCCAAAAGTTGCCGGTATGGGAGCATTTATTCAAATTTTATTTGTTGCTTTTGGTGGAGCTTTTGCTGAATGGAAAACTATTATTATATTTATATCAGTTGCATCTATGATTTTAGGATCAGTAGCCGCGATAGGTCAAACGAATATAAAAAGACTAATGGCTTATAGTAGTATTGGGCATATGGGTTATGGCCTTGCAGGTCTTGCTACAGGATCATTATCAGGTATTTCTGCAACATTATCTTATATTTTTATTTATGTAGTGATGAATATTGCGGCTTTTACATCAATTCTTTTTTTTAGTAGAGATAAAAAATATTGTGAAGACATAAGAGATTTAGGAGGGTTATCAAAAAACCATCCAGTAGTTGCTGTTTGTTTTTGCATTATATTATTTTCACTTGCAGGCATTCCACCTTTAGCTGGATTTTTTGCAAAGTTTTACATCTTTAAATCTGTAATAGAGTCAGAAATGTATATTTTGGCTGTGATAGGTTTGTTAAGTTCCGTGATATCAGCTTTCTATTATCTAAGAATAATAAAAATTATGTATTTTGATACTGAACAGGAAAAATTTGATGATATATCTGGACTTGGCATGAAATTTTCATTGTTTTCATCGTCTTTTTTAATTTTGTTCTATTTTATAAATCCATCTTTTTTAGTTAATATAACTGAAATAGCATCTAAGGTTTTTAATTAAATTTGAATTTATCGCACGTTTCTTTATTGGACAAAACAAATAGCACAAATGAATTTTGTATTAATTTGATTAAGAATAACATCTCAACAAATGGTATTGTTTCTGCAGAAATCCAAACAAATGGAAGAGGACGATATGGAAATAAATGGGTTTCAAAAAAAGGAAATATTTTTTTAAGTTTTTATAAAAAAATTAGATTACAAAGAGATATTATAAAATATCAGTATAAAGTTTTAAAAATAGTAAAAAACTTTTTAATAAAAAAAGGCTTAAAAGAACAAAATATTCAAATTAAAGATCCTAACGATATTCTAATAAATAATAAAAAAGTATGCGGAATATTAGTTGAGAGTTATAAAAATAATAAAAGTTTATTTGTAATAGCTGGAATTGGGCTTAATTTAGCCTCGAGTCCTAACTTAAAAAAATACAAAACTACATTTTTAAATAAATATTTAAAAAAAAAGGTTAACAAATTAGACTTTTTAGAGTTTATAAAAAAAAATTTTAATAAATTATAAAATGATTTTATTAGTTGATATTGGTAATACGAGTATAAAATTAGCTTTATACAATCCCAGAAATAATAAAATTGCCAAACCAATTTCATTGCTTACATACTCAAAAAAAACTTTATCATTCATTAAATCTTATTTAAAAAAAAATAATATTAGAGTGATATTCTCAACCTCTGTTGTCCCAAAAATTTTTAATATTTTAAAATCATTTACTTCTAAGCAAAATATAAAACTTTATGAATTTAATGATAAAA
The DNA here is from genome assembly GCF_052048155.1 of Candidatus Pelagibacter sp. HIMB109. NCBI lineage: Bacteria > Pseudomonadati > Pseudomonadota > Alphaproteobacteria > Candidatus Pelagibacterales > Candidatus Pelagibacteraceae > Candidatus Pelagibacter > Candidatus Pelagibacter sp. HIMB109. The sequence continues at coordinate 27,639 of NZ_JBNAIK010000008.1, read as the reverse complement.
AAATTACCAAATCAATTAAAATTAATGTTAAAAAAAAATCTCAAGTTGGTTCAGACCGAATTGTAAATTCTGTAGGCGCTTTAAGCTGTTACAACAAAAATTGTATTATTATTGATTTTGGCACTACTACAACATTTGATATTGTCCAAAAAAACAATATTTATCAAGGAGGAGTTATTGCACCAGGTATCGAGCTAGCTTTGAAAGCTTTAAATCGATTTACAGCAAAATTGCCTTTAGTAAAAATTACTAAACAAAAAAATGTCATTGGAAAAGATACAATTGCAGCTATCAAATCAGGTGTATTTATTGGATATACTTGTTTGATTGACGGCATTATTGATAAAATTCAAAAACAATCCAAAAAAAAATACCTTATTATTTTAACTGGTGGTTATTCAAAATTATTTAAAAAATCCTTAAAGTATAAAACAATTGTAAATCAAGACATTACCATTTATGGACTTGTTAAAACTATTAAACAGAATAGAGAAATTTTTGATGAGTTCTAAAGAAGAAATTTTGTTTTGTCCTCTTGGGGGATCCGGCGAAATTGGTGCAAATATGAATTTATATGGTTTTGGTGAGCCTAATAATCATAAATGGTTAATGGTAGACTGTGGTATTACATTTGCAGAAGAAAGCGTTCCAGGGATTGATGTTATAATTCCTGACCCAGACTTTATTTATCAAAATAAAAATAATTGTGCTGGAATTATAATAACTCACGGTCATGAAGATCACATAGGCGCCTTAACACATGTTTGGCCAAATTTAAAAACTAATATATATGCAACACCTTTCACAGGTGCATTAATTAGAGAAAAATTTAAAGAAAAAAGAATTAGTATAGATGAATATTTGAAAATAATTCCTTTAAATGGAAATATAAATTTAGAATTTTTAAAAATTGATCTTGTATCTTTAACACATTCAATTTTAGAGCCCAACGCATTGTTAATTGAATACAAGGATAAAAAAATTTTTCATACTGGTGACTGGAAATGTGATCTTAATCCAATGATGGGTAATAATATTAATGAAAAAAAATTAAAGGAAATTGGAGACAAGGGGATATTAGCAATGATTTGCGACTCAACTAATATTTTTACTGAAGGAAGATCTGGTTCAGAAAAAGATGTTAAAGAAAGTATGCTTAGAATTTTTGAAAAACAACAAAAAAGAATAATTGTAACAACCTTTGCTTCTAATGCTGCTCGAATGCAAACTGTATTTCAATGTGCTGAAAAAGTTGGAAGACATGTGAGTTTAGTTGGTAGGTCTATGCATAGAATATTTAATACTGCAAAATCTTGTGGATATTTTTCTGATATCAAACCACCATTAGATCCAAGAGATACTAAACAAATGCCAAGGGAAAAAATTGTTTACCTTTGTACTGGAAGTCAAGGAGAACCAAATGGAGCAATGAATAGAATTTGTAACGAAACACATCCTGATATTAATGTTGCTCAAGATGATACTGTGATTTTTTCATCAAGAATTATTCCAGGTAATGAAAAAAAACTTTATTCAATGCACAACATTTTAGTAAGAAGAGGTATAAACGTTATATCTGAAGAGAACGCATTTATTCATGTATCTGGTCATCCTGGCAGAGAGGAAATGCACGAAATGTATGATTGGATTAGACCAGAAATTTCAGTACCGGTTCATGGTGAGCACCGTCATTTAAAAGAGCACAACCTTTTTGCAAAGGAAAAAAAAATAAAGCAACCAATGTTGATAGAAAATGGAGATGTCCTTAAGATTTTTCCAAATAAAGCAGAGATAATAAATAAAGTAAATTCTGGTAAGCTCTTAGTCGATGGTAATAGATTAATTGATGAGGAGTCTCCAGCTCTAAAAGAGAGAAAAAATATTTCATATAATGGTTTAATGGATATTAATTTAATAATTTCAAGAAATGGTAATGTAGAAAGATCTCCTTTGATAAATCTTAGAGGACTTCCTTTGCATAATCAGGAATTAAATGAAATTAAATATGAATTAGAAGATAAAATATTAGATATTTGCAGAAGTTACTCTCTAAATAATAAAAAACAGGAAAATAATCTTATTGATAATTTAAAAAACTCTCTCAGAAAAATTTTACAATCTAGATTATCAAAAAAACCTTTTACTAATATAAATTTAATTCGTTTATAATGTCCATTACAGGATCAATTGTTGTTTTTATAATTTTATGGTGGCTTGTTTTATTTATAATTTTACCTAGAAATATAAATTCACAACATGAGAAAGGAAATATAATTGAAGGTACCGATCCTGGAGCACCTATCAACCCTAATATTGTTAAAAAATTAGTTATAACGACATTTATTACGTCTTTATTATTTGCGATCATCTTTGTTTTGACTTATTTTAATATTTTAAACATTAGAGAAGTTTTATCTTAATGAAATTATCAAATTATTTTTTACCCATTTTGAAAGAAAATCCCTCAGAGGCTAAAATTAAATCTCATCAACTAATGCTAAGAGCGGGTATGATAAGACAGTCCACCTCAGGTATTTACTCTTGGTTACCAATGGGCTTTAAAGTTTTAAAAAATATTGAGCAAATTGTTAGAGAAGAGCAAAATAAAGCTGGAGCTATAGAATTATTAATGCCAACAATTCAGTCTGCAGATATTTGGAAAGAGAGCGGTAGATATGATGATTATGGTAAAGAAATGTTAAGAATTTCTGATCGGCATGAAAGGGATTTGTTGTATGGCCCAACAAATGAAGAACTAATTACTCAAATCTTTAGAGATAATATTAAATCTTACAAAAATTTACCTTTAATGCTTTATCATATTCAATGGAAATTTAGAGATGAAATAAGACCAAGATTTGGTGTTATGAGATGCAGAGAGTTTCTGATGAAAGATACTTATTCTTTTGATATAGATAAAGTTGCCGCAGAGTTTTCTTATAAGAAAATGTTTTTGTCATATCTTAAAACTTTTCAAAAATTTGAACTTAATGCAATTCCTATGAAAGCAGAAACTGGACCAATAGGAGGAGACCTGTCTCATGAGTTTATAATTTTAGCAGATACTGGTGAAAGTGAGGTTTTTTTAGATAAAAATTTATTAGATATAGATGTTAATGAAGTAGATTATTCAGAAAAAAATATTAATGAAATTATAGAAAGATTTTCTAAATTTTATTCTGCTACAGATGAAAAACATGATGTTAATGAGTTTGAAAATAACGTATCCAAAGAAAATCAATTAAGGACGAAAGGTATTGAAATTGGTCACATCTTTTATTTTGGTGACAAATATTCAAAATCTATGAAAGCTTTAGTTAATAATAAAGAAGGAAAAAACATAAACCCTCAAATGGGCTCATATGGAATTGGTGTTTCAAGGTTACCAGCAGCAATTATTGAGGCAAAATACAATGGTACTTTTATGAAATGGCCAAAGACAGTTACTCCATTTAAAGTAGCAATTATCAATCTCGGCAAAAATGGAGATGAGGCTGATCAAAAATCCAATGAAATATATCAGTATTTAATTAATGCTAATCTTGATCCAATTTTAGACGACACATCTGAAAATCCATCTAGTAAATTTAAAAACTTTGATTTAATTGGAATTCCATATCAAATTATAATTGGATCAAAATTAAAAAAAGATGAATTTGAATTTAAAGAAATTGGTGAAGAAAAATTAATTCTATCAAAAGAAGAAGTTATTAATAGGTTAAAAGAAATCTATAACATTGATAAATAAAGCTGAAATTTTAATTATCTCAAGATATCTAAAACCAAAAAACAAAGATGGTTTTTTAAGAGTCATATCTAATTTTTCTTTTATTGGAATAATGCTAGGTGTAGCGACATTAATTATAGTAATGTCTGTTATGAATGGCTTTAGAATAGATTTGCTGGATAAACTTTTAGGGTACCAACCACATATTTCATTTCAATCTAAAGGAAAATATAATTTAGAAAAAAAAAGCATCATAAACCTTGCTAAAAAAAATAATTTAAAAATTTCAGATCTTAATTTAGTAAATAATTCTGAAGCATTAATTCTTACACAAAATAAAAATTATGGAGTTTTAGTAAAAAGTTTTTCTAAAAATGAGATAAAAGATATTTATTTTCTAAAAAATTCTATTGTTAAAGGAAAAGTAAATGAAAATGGAATTGGAGTAGGATTAGAATTGGCAAGCAAATTGTCTTTAGATATAGGTAATAATCTAACCTTATTATCAAATAATACAGAAACAACTCCTTTTGGTATTTTGCCAAGACAATTTAATTTTAAAGTTAGTTTTATATTTAATACTGGAATGTATGAATTTGATAATAACTTTTTGATTTCAGATTTAGATCAAAGTAAATTTTTTTCAAATAAAGAAAATGAAATTGAAATAAGAATAAACAACCCTGATAACTCAAATAACTTTACAAGTATCTTAAAACAAAAATATAATGATCGTCTCATATATTCATGGGTAGATAGTAATAAAACATTTTTTGATGCTCTAAAAGTTGAAAGAAATGTAATGTTTATTATTTTAACTTTAATTATAGTTGTTGCAGCTTTTAATATAATTTCGGTATTAACCATTTTGATTAAAAACAAATCTAAAGAAATATCGATTTTAAGATCAATAGGTTTTAGAAAAAATTCAATACTTAAAATTTTCCTACTAACTGGAACAACAATAGGTTTATTAGGAACGGCACTTGGTGTTATACTCGGTATTTTTATATCTTATTATCTAGAAAATATCAGAAGTTTTTTGAATAATAATTTTAATATTAATATTTTTCCTTCAGAAATATATTTTTTAAGTGAATTGCCATCTTATATTAATTATGACTCTGTTTTATTGATTTCAATTTTTTCAATTTTAATTGTTTTTATTGCATCCTTATTTCCTGCTTTAAGCGCCTCCAAACTTGAACCAATTAAAAACTTAAAAAATGAATAAAAGTTTTTTGCAAATTAAAAGTTTAAAAAAAAAATTTATTGATTCGACTGATGAAATTGTAGTTTTAGATGATATAAACCTTGATTTAACAACAAATAAATTGGTAGCATTAACAGGGCCATCAGGCTCTGGAAAATCAACATTTATTCATTTACTAGGATTGTTAGATATACCCGATAGGGGAGAATATAATTTAGATACTTCAAAGAATTTATTTAATTTAAGTGATAAAGAAAAATCTGACTATAGAAGAGGAAATATCTCAATTGTTTTTCAGAATTTTAATTTAATTTCAGATTTAACTGCATTAGAAAATGTAATGTTGCCCAATCTCTATACAGGTGAAAGCAAATCTAAATCTTTAGAGTTAGCAAAAAATTTATTAACAAAAGCTGGTTTAGAAAATAGATTAAATCATACACCAAAGGAATTATCAGGTGGAGAGCAGCAAAGAGTTGCCATTGCTAGAAGCTTAATAAACAAACCCAAGCTTATATTAGCAGATGAACCAACTGGAAGCTTAGATTCAAAAAATGCAGAAGTAATTTTAGATATGTTTATAAATTTTAAAGATGAAAATTCTTTAATATTGTTTGCAACTCACAATAAATCACTTGTTAATAAGTCAGATTTAGAATTAACAATTTCAAATGGAACTGTTAATTTTAATTAATGTCTGCAGAAGCAATTAATTTAAAAATACATTCCCAATTTTCAATTTGTGAAGGTGCAATAAAAATTGATAAATTGGTTAATTACTGCAAAGAGCATAGTGTTACAGCAGTAGGACTTTGTGACTCTGAAAATTTATCTGGAGCTTTAGAATTTTCTTCACAACTTAAGAAAGAAGGCATTCAACCTATAATAGGAACAAAAATTTATATAAAAGAAAATGTAGATGGAAAAATAACCTACGGAACAGCATCGCTGTATGCAAAAGATCAAATAGGCTATAAAAATTTACTAAAACTATCTTCTAAATCTTATCTCGATCTACAAGAACATGACGACAAGCCAAATATCAATTTAAATATATTAAAAAAATATCATGAGGGAATAATTATACTAATAGGTGGAAGTTTTAGTTTTTTTTCAGATTTATTAGTAAAAAATAAAGATGAATACTGTTTCAACGAGGTAAAAAAACTTAAAGATATTTTTAATGATCATATTTATATAGAAATTCAAAGACATGATGAGCTTCATGAAAAACAACTTGAAAAAAAGTTAATTAAATTATCATCTGATGCAAACATACCATTAATTGCAACCAATGAAGTATTTTATCTGGAACAAGATTCATATAATGCTCATGACGCTTTTATTTGTGTTGGTGAAAAAAGCTATGTTAATGAAAAAAACAGGTTAAAATATTCTAATCAGCATTATTTTAAAAAAACAAGTGAATTTGACATTCTTTTTGCTGATTTGCCTGACGCTCTCGAAAATAACAAAAACTTTAAATATAAATTTAATTATTTCCCAAAAAAAAGTAATCCATTACTTCCATCTTTTTCTGAAAATGGAAAAGATACTAATCAAATATTAAAAGATAAAGCAGAGAAAGGTTTAGAAGAAAGATTAGAAAAATACGTCTATCCAAGGTTAGGTGCCAATGCTGAAAAAAATGAAACAAGAAAAGATTATTTTGACAGACTGAATTATGAAATTTCCGTAATTTCAAAAATGAAATTTTCTGGGTATTTTTTAATTGTATCTGATTATATAAATTGGGCTAAATCAAATAATATACCTGTTGGGCCAGGAAGAGGATCGGGTGCTGGATCGCTTGTTGCTTGGTGTTTGTCTATCACAGATTTAGATCCTATTAGATTTGGTCTACTCTTTGAGCGTTTTTTAAACCCAGATAGAATATCAATGCCAGACTTTGATATAGATTTTTGCCAAGAAGGTCGCGATGAAGTTATCAATTATGTTAAAGACAAATATCCAAATAAAGTTGCACAAATCATCACTTTTGGAAAACTTCAAGCTAGAATGGCATTACGAGATATTGGTAGAGTTTTGGGTTTACCTTATGGAAGAGTGGATCAGCTTTGTAAAATGATACCATTCGACCCGTCGAGACCATTATCTTTAGCGGAGTCAATTGCAATAGAACCAAGATTACAAGAAGCTGAAAAAAATGATCCAGTAATAAAAAAATTAATTAATTACGCTTTGAAACTTGAGGGATTATATAGAAATGTAGCTACACACGCGGCAGGAGTTGTTATTGGTGATAGAAATTTAGATGAATTAGTTCCTCTTTATAAAGATTTATCCTCAACCTTACCAATTCCAGTAACTCAATTTGATATGAAATCATCAGAGGACGCTGGTTTAGTTAAATTTGATTTTCTTGGTTTAAAAACTTTAACAGTAATTAAAAAAACTATCGAGTTTATTCAAAAGGACAAGCGTGATTTCGATATAAGTAAAATTAATTTAGCAGATCAAAAAACTTTTGAGCTGCTTAGTTCTGGGGAAACTATGGGTATATTTCAACTTGAAAGCTCTGGTATGAGGGAGGTTTTAAAGCAGTTAAAACCAAATAAATTTGAAGATATTATAGCATTAGTAGCATTGTATAGACCTGGCCCAATGCAGAATATTCCAGCTTATATTTCTAGAAAACATAAAAAAGAGGAAGTTGATTACATTCATCCAAAATTAGAAAATATTTTAAAGGAAACATATGGGGTAATAATTTATCAAGAGCAAGTAATGCAAATTGCTCAAGCGTTATCAAGTTTTAGTGCAAGTAAAGCAGATATTTTAAGAAAAGCTATGGGTAAGAAAAAATCAGCAGAAATGGAGCGTCAAAAAAAGGATTTTATAGATGGGGCTGTTAAAAATGGTATTTCAAAAGATCAGGTTATTTACATTTTTCAATTAGTAGAAAAGTTTGCACAATATGGTTTTAACAAAAGTCATGCTGCCGCATATGCATTAATTGCTTTTCAAACAGCATACCTTAAAACCCATTATCCAATATATTTTTTTTGCGCTTCCATGAATACAGAACTATCAAATACTGATAAATTAAATTTATTTTATGAAGAATTAAAAAGATTAAAAATTGATATAAAGCCACCAAATATTAACTTTTCATATGCAGAATTTTTACCTCGTGATAAAACTATTTATTACGCATTATCAGCAATAAAAGCTGTTGGTTATGATGCTATTTCAAAAATTGTAGATGAGAGAGAGAGAAATGGAAAATTTAATTCAATTTCTGAATTTTTAAGCAGAGTAGAAAGTAAAAACTTAAATAAGTTACAATTAGAGGGATTAATCAAGTCTGGATCGTTAGATATTTTAGATAATAATAGAAAAAAACTTTTTGAGAATGTTCCGGAATACATAAAACAATCAAAATCCTCAGATGAAGTTAGTGATAATGAACAAGATCAATTATTTTCAAATGAATTAGAGAATGATCAAAGTAATATAAAAGAATTAAATGTATTAGATTGGGATAAAAATGAAAAAATAAAAAAAGAATTCGAGTCAATTGGTTTTTTTGTTGGAGAACATCCTTTAAAATCAAATTTTCAAGTCTTAAAAAAATATAACGTATATTCATATCAAGAATTAAAAGATAATAATACTCTTAAAGATGGAATGATTGCTGGAACATTAATTTCAATTCAAGAAAAAAAAACTGCAAAAGGCAATCCTTATGGGATCATCAAGTTAGTTGATCTCAGTTCAATGTATGAACTTTTCATATTTTCAGAAAAATTAGTAGAAAATAGATCTAATCTTGTTGTCGGTAATTCTTTTTTAGTAAAAGTAAAGAAAGAAACCACCAAAGATAATATTGAAAGAATTAATTTAGAAAATATATTTTTTATCGATGATTTGAAAAATCAAACTATTGATCAGGTAAGTTTTAAAATTGAAAACATCAAATCTTTAGATGTTATTAAAAATAGATTGAAAGAGAAAGGTTCTTCAATTGTAAATATTATTTATAAAGATAAAAATTCTAAAGAGTATTCTTTCAAAATACACCATAAATTAAATGTAAGACCATCTGATATTGAATTTCTTGAAAATTACCAGATTAAGCCAATTTTTTAGTAAATTTTCAGTTGAAATTTTAGCGACCAGATATATAAGCCACATAAAAAAACGCACAGAGAAAGTGGCTTTTGCCCCCGGTCTGCATTTGCAGTAGCTTCTCTGGAGGATTAACCGGAAAGGATAAAATGAACTTACCAGAAGTAACAGTAAAGGACCTGTTAGAGGCAGGCGTACATTTAGGACATAAAACTTTTAGATGGAATCCAAAAATGAAACCATATATTTTTGGAGAAAAAAACTCTATTCACATTATAGATTTATCAAAAACATTAGAACTTTTAAAAACAGCCCTATTAGAATTACATAAATCTGTATCAAGCGGTGGAAAAGTATTATTTGTGTCTACAAAAAAGCAAGCTTCAGAACTTATAGCTGAGGTTGCCAAAGAAACAGACAATTATTATGTAAATTTTAGATGGTTAGGGGGAATGTTAACCAATTGGAATACAATTAGTAATTCAATAAAAAGATTAAAAAACCTTAAGAAAAACTTATTACAAGAAGACTCTGGTTTTACTAAAAAAGAGTTAATCAAAATGAATCTTGAAAAAGAAAAGCTAGAAAGATCTTTAGGCGGAATTTCTGAAATGAAAAAATTACCAGATATAATTTTTGTGATAGATACAAACATTGAGTCATTAGCTATTTTAGAAGCTAAAAAACTTCATATTCCTATTATTGGAGTATTGGATAGCAATTCTGATCCAGATAACATTGATTTTCCAATTCCAGGAAATGATGATGCGCGCAGGTCAATTAATCTTTATTGTGATTTAATAAAAAAAACTATTTTAGATGCAAAGAAAAATATTAAAGTTTCTGAAAAAAAAGAAAAATCAAATGAGGATTCTAAAGATCAAAAATTAAGTAATAAAAAGGAAATAAATAAGGAAGATAAAAATGTCAGTGCTTGAGAAAGTTAAAGAATTAAGAGAAGTTACAGGAGCAGGTATGCAAGATTGCAAAAATGCTCTTAAAGAAAATAATAACGATATAGATAAATCGGTAGAGTATTTAAGAAAAAAAGGTGTTTTGAAAGCATCAAAAAAAAGCTCAAGAGACGCAGCTGAAGGATTAATTATTATTGGTGAAAATGAAAATAATTTTACTTTAACAGAAATTAATACTGAAACTGACTTTGTTGCTAAGAATAATGAATTTATAGAATTTTGTTCAAAGATTTCAGAAGTAAGTCCAAATGCAAAAAGCTTAGATGAATTACAGAATCAAAAATTAAATGATTCTAACATTCAAGATTCTATTATTAATCTAATTTCAAAAATTGGAGAAAATATTAAATTAAGACGATTTGAAAATATTAATAAAGATGGGCAAAAAATCGGTTATTATATTCATAATAAATCGAGTGATTTAACTGGAAAAATTGTATCTGTAGTTAAATATAAATCAAATAAAGGTGAATCAAAAAGTTTTGCAAATAATATTTGTATGCATATAGCCGCAATGTCGCCAATGGCATTAGATGAAAAGAATTTAGATAAAAATTTTCTTGAAAGCGAAAAAAAAATAATTGAAGAGCAATTAAGCAAAGAAGGAAAAAAACCTGAGATAATCGAAAAAATTATGACTGGAAAATTAAATAAAGTAATATCAGAAAATACTTTGTTAGGGCAAAGCTGGGTTGTTGATCAAGACATAACAGTAAAAAAGGCTATTGATAAATTTAATAAAGACAATTCAGATAATTTTGAAATAATTAGCTATTATAAGTTCAAAGTAGGAGAAGGTATTGAAGTTAAAAAAACTGATTTTAGTGAGGAAGTAAAATCTTTAGCAAAATAAAAAAATGACTACTGACAGTAGATTAAAATCTTTCGAAAAAAAAATGGAAGACTCAATTGTCTCTCTTGGAAAAGATCTTTCGACTATAAGAACTGGAAGAGCACACTCCTCAATGTTAGATTTAGTAAAAGTCGAAGTTTATGGCCAATCATTACCAATTAATCAAATTGGAACAATTAGTATTTCTGATCCTCAAACTCTATCAATTCAAGTATGGGATTCAAATAATGTAAAATTTTGTGAAAAAGCCATTAGAGAGAGTGATTTAAATTTAAATCCTATAGTTGATGGCCAGTTATTGAGAATACCAGTTCCAAAATTAAATGAAGATAGAAGAAAGGAGCTATCTAAAATTGTAGGCCAACAATCAGAAAAAATAAAAATATCTATTCGAAATATTCGAAGAAGTGGGATGGATTATTTGAAACAAGAAGAAAAAAATAAAAATATTAGTGAAGATGAAAGCAAGAAACTTTCCAATGATTTACAAAAATTAACAGATGAATTTGTAAAAAAAATAGAAGCTAAAATAAAAGAAAAAGAACAAGAAATTCTTAAAGTATGATACGCCTTAATCATGTTGCCATAATAATGGATGGTAATGGAAGATGGGGAATTAAAAATTTCAAAAATAGAACGAAAGGGCATGAATACGGTGTTAAAAATATAAAACCAATTATAGAATTTTGTATAAGAAATAAAATTAAAAATCTTACTTTGTATGCTCTGTCAAAAGATAATTTTATTAAAAGAAAAAAAGGAGAATTAAATAATATTTTCTATTTATTTGAAAAATATTTAAATGATCAAAAAACTTTTTTTGAAAAAAAAAAAATAAATTTAACTTTTATTGGTGAAAAATCTGGACTACCTAAAAATATAAAAAAAATTATGTCCTCAATTAATAAAAAGCCAAATGTTCTAAATTTAAATTTAAATCTATGTATTGCATTCAATTACAGTTCAAAATTAGAAATTATAAAATCGTTTAAAAAAACTTTATCTCAAAATAAAGCATTAAATATAAAAAATATTGAACAAAACTTATATACTGTAAAAAGTAATGATCCAGAAATTATAATTAGGACTGGTGGCATGAATAGATTAAGTGACTTTTTATTATGGCAATCAGCATACTCTGAGTTATATTTTGTCAAAACTCTTTGGCCAAGTTTTACTGTAAGAAAATTGAAAGACATTTTAAGGAAGTTTATTACAATTAAAAGAAACTTTGGTGCATGAATTCAAATTTTAAGCAGAGAACGTTATTTTCAATAACTTTTGCACCAATTGTATTACTAGCTATTTTTTTCGGTAATATCTATTTTAATATTTTATTATTTATTATTATGATTATTGGACTTTATGAAATAAGGAAATTAAAAAATCTTAATACAAAAATAATTATTTCCTTATTATTTTGTTATTTTTTATATTCATGTTTAATTTTAAATAACCACAGTAACGGAAAACATTTAATATTTTTATTATTAATTATAACTTGGTTATCTGACGTAGGCGGGTATATGTTTGGAAAATTTTTTGGTGGCAAAAAAATTGGATATATTAGTCCAAATAAAACATACACCGGCATATTTGGTAGCATTTTATTTTCGCAGTTTTCACAAATTTATATTTATTATTTTAATTTATTTTCAAATGAAAATAATTTTTATAAATTTATATTTGTATTTATCTCATGTTTTTTTGTGATTATTGGAGATTTGGTATTTTCTTACATTAAAAGATTAAATAAAATAAAAGATTACTCAAACATGTTAAAAGGTCATGGTGGATTGTTTGACAGAATTGATGGTTTAATTTTTTTAACAATTATTTTTAATATTTACTTTACTTAAAAATGAAATCTATTGCTATTATTGGTTCAACAGGTTCTATAGGAAAAACATCTCTTAAAATTTATTTAGAAAATAAAAAAAATTTTAATTTAAAGTGTTTAGCCGCAAATTCAAATCTTAAAAAACTTTTAAATCAAAAAAAAAAGTATAACCCAACTTATTCTTTTTTATTAAACAAAAATATTACAAATAAAAATTTAATTAATAAGGATCAATTTATTAATAAATTTAAAAAAAAAAAAATAGATTTCATTATTTCAGGCCTAGGTGGATATGAAGCAATAAATATAAATTTTGATTTATTAAAAGTTTGTAAAAATCTGTTAATTGCTAATAAAGAAACAATAATTTGTGGTGGAGAAATATTTTTAAAGAATGCAAAAAAAAATAAATGCAATGTGGTTCCAATAGACTCTGAACATCATTGTATAGATTTTTTTTATAAAAATTTTTTTAAAAAAAAAGAAATTAAGGAAATTTTTATAATTGCTTCAGGAGGACCCTTTTATAACAAAAGGTTAATATATAATGAAAGTATTAAAAAAGTTATAAATCATCCGAATTGGAAAATGGGGAGAGAAATTAGCGTTAATTCATCAACTTTTGCCAATAAAGTTTTGGAAATATTTGAAGCAAAAATACTTTTCAAATTACGAAACAATCAAATTAAAATAAGAGTAGAGCAAAACTCTTTAATACATGCTATAATAAAATTAAATAACAATTTTTTAATTCCTATAATCCATGCTCCAAACATGGAAATACCCATTAAAAATTCATTGGGTTTAGAAAATAATTTTAACTTGAATTTAGAATACATGAAACTTGATATTACTAATCCAAGTGTTTTCAAGTTTCCAATAATTAAAATAGGTTTTGACATCTTAAGAATGAATAATCATGCTGCTATGATATTTTTTACTGTAATCAATGAAAGATTAGTAAATATGTATCTAAATAAACAAATTAAATATGGTGAAATTGTTAAAATTTTAATAAAAACATTCAGAAATAAATATTTTTTAAAAAAAATTACAGTTAAAAATATTAATGATATAAATTACGTTATAAATTTTGCAAAAAAATTTAATCTATGAAAAAGTTTATTATAAAAATAAAGTTTATTATAAAAATATTGTTAATTTCTAGTTTACTATCGAGTATTTCTTATTCTGAAGTAATTAATAAAATTGAAATTAACGGAAATAGTAGGATTAAAAATGAGACTATTTTAGGATTAACAAATATCAAATTAAATGAAAATTATACTGCTAGTCAAATAAATAATTTTCAAAAAAAACTTTATGAGTCTAATTTTTTTAAACAAGTTAATTTTGACTTTAAAAATAATATTTTATTTATTAATGTCAGTGAAAATCCAATTATAGATTTTTACTACATTGATGGAGTTAAAAGTAAAATAAGAGAAGACTTTTTTAATAATAGTTTAAATCTTGGTCCAAATAAAATTTTTTCAGAATATTTTTTAAAAACCGATATCGAAAAAATTAAAAATAATTATTTAGAAGCGGGGTATTTAGATGTAAAAATTTTGCCAGAAATATCACAAATTTCTGGAAATGCTTTAAATATAGTAATTAATATAATTGAAGGTAAAAATTATAAAGTTAGAAGAGTTTATTTTAATGGTAATACATTTTTTTCACCCTCAACACTATTAGATGTTATATCAACATCAGAACACAGTTGGTGGAAATTTTTATCATCAGTGACAAACTATAATCAAAATAGAATAGATTTTGATAAATCGTTATTGAAAAATTTTTATTTAGATAATGGTTTCTACGACGTTCAAATTATATCTGCTGATACTAATTTTATAAAAAATAAAGGTGTTGATTTAACTTTTTCAATTAATTCTGGAAATAAATATAATTTTTCAAATTTTAAAATTTTTGATAAGAATAATAATTTAAGAAAAAAAGATATTTTAAATATTCAAAAAATAATACAAAAAGATTTAAAAAATACTTATTCCAGAAGTACTTTATTAAAAATACAAAATAAAATTATTAATTATTTAAACTTGAATAATATAGAATTTGTGGATTTAAATATATCCGCAAATAAACAAGAAAAAAATAAAATTGAAGTACTATTTGATTTTTATAAGACTGATAGATTATTTGTAAATTTAATTAACGTTAAAGGAAATTCAATAACAGAAGAGTCTGTAATAAGGAATAACTTATTATTTTCAGAAGGTGATACGTTCACAAGAAAAAAATTGGATGAATCACTAAAAAAATTGAGGAACACAGGTATTTTTTCAGATAACAAAATTACTTCAAAAAAAATAGAAAATGAATTAGTTAATATAGAGGTTGATGTTGAGGAGCAACCCACAGGGTCTATAAGTGCCGGGTTAGGTGTTGGAAGCGCAGAAAGTTCTATTGGTGGTGAATTGAAAGAAAAAAATTTATTTGGTAAGGGTATAGTATCAAATGCTAATGTCAGAATTGGAACACAAAAAATAAGCGGATCAATCAATGCAATAGTTCCAGATTATAATAATACAGGCAACAAGGTTGGTGGATCATTATTCGCATTATCAACTAAATTTGATAATGCAGGTTATGAAAGCAAAAAAATTGGCGCTAGTGCTTTTACAGAATATAATTTATTTGAAGATATATCCCTTAATTATGGTTTAGGTTTTGATTTGGATAAAATTAGCACAAATAAAAATGCATCTAGTTTATATAAATCAAGGGCTGGTAATTATATAACTTATAAAACATTTTATAATATAGATAATGATAAAAGAGATAGAAATTTTAAGCCAACATCTGGATACAAAACTGGGTTTGGTCAAAGTTTAGCTGTTCCTGGTAGTGATATTTCATATTTAAGTAATAATCTTTACTCAAACTTTTATCATCAAATTAAAAAAGGTTATGTTTTTAATGTAAAAGCTGGCCTAAATACCATTAACAGCATTGGTGATGATGATATTAAACTTAGTGACAGAAACTTCTTATCTAGCAAAAAATTACGAGGTTTTGAAAGCTATGGTATAGGTCCAGTTGATGGTAAAGATCATATTGGAGGCAATTACTCATTTTACTCAACTATTGGTTCTACATTTCCAAATCCACTTCCAGAAAAATGGAATGCAGATAGTATTGTTTTTATAGATGCGGGAAATGTGTGGGGTGTAGATTTTGACTCATCTAAGGACTCTAACAAATTGCGAAGTTCGGTTGGTATTGGTTTAGACTGGACATCTCCATTGGGCCCACTAAGCTTTACCTATGCAGAAGTTTTATCTAGTGCAAGCACTGATAAAGAAGAGTCTTTTAGTTTTCAGATAGGTAGTTCATTTTAAATTTAGATTTATGAAATCTTTTTTTTTGAAAACAGGACCTCATGATATTAACAAACTTTTGAAGCTTTTAATTTACTCTAATAAAAATAAAATAAAAAAACAAAAAGTAAATGATATTTCAAATTTAATAGACGCAAAAAGGGGAGATATTACTTTTTTTGATAATCCAAAATACATAGCAGAGTTAAAAAATACTAAAGCTTCATTTTGTATAATTCAAGAAAAATTTTTAAATTATATTAATCATGAAACAAAACCAATTTTATCAAAAAATCCACTTTTGGATTTTATTTTAATTGCAAAACTTTTTTATCCTGATGCTGATTTAGATATTTATAAGTTTAAACAAAATAAAAAATATTTAAAATATGTTAAACAAAACACACTAATTGATAACACTGTAAAAATTGGAAAAAATTTTAAAGTTGGTTTAAATACTACTTTAAAAAAAAATTTAATAATTGGAAACAATGTAAATATTGGATCAAATTGTGTTATTTCAAATTCAATAATATCAGACAATGTGACTATAAATGATGGATCTGTGATAGGGAAGATAGGATATGGTTTTAAATATATAAATAATAAATTTCATTTTATACCACATATTGGTCATGTTATTATAAAATCAAATTCTTATATTGGATCAAATTGTACAATCGATAGAGGCTCATTTTCTAATACGATTATAGGAAAAAATACAATGATAGATAATCAAGTTCATTTAGCTCATAATGTAAAGATAGGAGACAACTGTTTTATCGCCGGTCAAGTTGGCATAGCGGGTAGTTCTATTATTGGGAATAATTGTATGATCGGTGGACAATCAGGTGTATCTGGTCATTTAAAAGTTGGTAATAATGTATATATAGCTGGAGGATCTGGAGTTATAAAAAATTTAGAAGATAATATTAAGGTTATGGGGTATCCAGCTACAAATATTAAAAACTTTTTAAAAGAAAGAAAAAGAAATGATTGATAGTAATTTGCCATCAATAAATAAAAATGAAATTGAAAATTTGCTACCACATAGAGACCCTATGTTGCTTATAGATAACCTTTACAATATTAAACCCATGAAATCAGCAATTGGACATCTTAAATTAACAAATGATAAATTTTTTTTACAAGGTCACTTTCCTGGACAACCAGTTATGCCAGGTGTAATGATTGTTGAAGCTTTTGGTCAAGCTGCAGCTGCTTTAGCGGCTTATAGCATAGATAAAAAAGAAGTAGAGAATAAATTGGTTTATTTAATGTCTGTTCAAAATGCCAGATTTAGAAATCCCGTAATACCACCTTGTGATTTATATCTTGAATGCAGTGTAGATAAGATTAAAGGAAAAATATGGAGATATAAAGGTACAGCATTTTGTGATGGTAAAAAAATGGCAGATGCTGAGTGGATGGCAACTATTGTTGACAGAAATGATTAGTTCAAAAGCTTCAATTCATAAAAATGCAAAGATTGGAAAAAATGTCAAAATTGGTGACTTTTGTATAATTGGTGAAAATGTAGAAATAGGTGATGATTGTCAATTATTAAACACTGTAAATATTCAGGGAAATACTAAAATTGGAAAAAAAAATACTTTTTATCCGTTTGTTAGTATTGGAACTACACCTCAAGATTTGAAGTTTGGAGGAGAAAAAACCTTTTTAGAAATAGGTGATAATAACTCCTTTAGAGAGTATTGCAATGTAAGCGTTGGAACCGAGCAAGGTGGTAAAACGACCAAAATTAAAAACAATTGTCTATTTATGGTTGGCGTACACATAGGACATGATTGTCAAATAGGAAACAATCTAGTTATTGCAAACAATGCTGCTATTGCGGGTCATTGTATTTTTGATGATGACGTAATAATTGGTGGGAATTCAGCAGTTTTGCAATTTACAAAAATTGGTAAAGGCGCGATGATTGGCGGTATGACCGGCGTAGACAAAGATGTTCTTCCTTTCACTTTGGTTAAGGGAAATAGATCCTATTTTGAAAATATTAATCTAATTGGTTTGAAGAGAAAAGGTTTTAAAAATACAGAAATTGAAAATTATAAAAAAACAGTGAATAAATTATTTAATAGTGAAAATATGAAAAAATACACTTCCACTTTGAAAAACGATAGTGAATTAGACAATATTTTAAAAAAGTTTATTGAAAACAAAAATTCGAACAGAGATATTTGTAGACCAAAAAAATGATCGCAATATTTGCTGGCACAGGAGATTATCCAAAAGAAATAATTTATTCTCTAAAAAAAAATAATAAAAAATTTATAATTATAAATATTACAGAAAAGAGACTAAATAATTCGTTTAAATTTCAATTAGGACAATTTGGAAAAATATTGAAATTTTTAAAGAATTACAAAGTTAAAGAAGTAATTTTCGCTGGTTATGTTAAAAGACCGACCCTAAGTAATTTAAAACTTGATTTAAAAGCCGTTTCATATTTACCACAATTAATAAAAGCTTTTAAAAGCGGTGACGGAAATATTTTAAATTTAGCTAAAAAAATTCTTAATCATAATAAAATTAAAGTAGTTGAAAGTCATAAATATTCAAAAAATCTTTTATTAAATAAAACTGCTACTCAAAAAAAACCTAATAAGGTTGATTTTTTAGATGCAAAAAAAGGAAAAAAAATTTTAGATAATTTAAGCAAATTTGATAATGCCCAAGGGATAGTTATTGATGAAGGGTATATAGTTGCAATAGAAGCTGCCGAGGGCACTGATAATATGTTAAAAAGAGTAATCAAATTAAATAAAAATAAGAAAAAAAGATCTGGAGTATTAGTAAAATTTCCAAAAAAAAGACAAAATCTTAAATATGATCTACCAACAATTGGATTAAAAACTGTAGAGTTATGTATAAAATCAAAATTAAACGGTATTTTTCTAAAAAAAAATCAAAATATTTTTTTAAATCAAAAAAAATCAATCAATTTTTCAAATAAAAATAAATTTTTTATTTCAACTATGTAATGACAAAAAAAATTTTTATTATTACAGGGGAGACGTCAGGGGATCTTCTAGCATATAAAGTAATTAAAAATTTAATTTCGAGTAATATCGAAATTAAAGGAATAGTTGGGAATAATCTTAAAAAATTGAATATCAATGGTCCTTTTGAGTCAAAAGATATTACTTTTTTTGGAATTACAGATGTTATTAAAAATATTTTTTATATTAAAAAAAAAATTAATCGAGCTGTTCAATATATTGAAAATTACGATCCAGATATTGTTTTTTCAGTTGATTCACCAGATTTTGTATTTCAGGTGATAAAAAAAATTAAATTAAATAAAAAAATTAAACCCAAGTTTTTTCATTATGTCGCTCCATCAATATGGGCTTGGAGAGAAAAACGAGCTAATAAAATAAAAAAATTATTAGACAAAATTTATTTACTTTTTGAATTTGAAAAAAAATATTTTGATAAATATTCAATAGAAAATGATTTTGTTGGTCATCCTTTTTTTGAAAATTTTGAAAAAAATCAAAACAATTACAATGCTGACAGTAATATAATATCTTTTTGCCCCGGTAGTAGACAAAGCGAAATAAAAATTTTTATGCCAATTTTTTTAGAAATAATGAATTCTTTGGGAAGTAAATATACATATCACTTTGCTATTACAAATAGTACTCATTATAGTGTTCAAAAATATTTAGAAGATATAGATAAATCACAAATTATTATTACATCAGATGAAAATGAGAAAAAAAAATATTTTACTAAATCTTTAATTTCTATAGCTAAATCTGGAACAATAAGTTTGGATCTTTGCAAATCACAAATTCCTTTTTTTACAATTTACAAATTTAATTGGCTAAATTATTTTCTAATTATACCTTTTGTAAAAGTGAAATTTGTAAATATAGTAAATATAATTGCCAATAAAGAAATAATACCTGAATTTATCCAAGCTAATTGTAATTCAAAGAAAATTATGAATCATTTACATTTTTTATTGAATAACAAAAATGAACTAAAAAAAATGATTGTTGATTACAATGTAATTTTACAAGGTTTTTCTAATAAGAATACTTCTGAAAAAATTGCTCAAGATTTGGTTGATAATTTAAAATAACTTTATCTTTTAGATAAATCTTTAAATTCTCTTGGTTCTGCACCGGTATATAGTTGCCTAGGTCTTCCAATTCTAGCAGACTTGTCGACCATCATCTCTTTCCAATGCGCTAACCAACCAACAGTTCTAGCTAATCCAAATAATACTGTAAACATTGTAGTAGGAAAACCCATGGCACTTAATGTAATTCCTGAGTAAAAATCAATATTTGGATAAAGTTTCTTTTCAATAAAATACTCATCACTTAAAGCAATTTTTTCCAATTCTTTTGCAACTTGCAATAATTTATTATCATTATTACCAATTTCGCTTAACACATCATGACATGTCTTTTGCATAACTTTCGCTCTTGGATCATAATTTTTATAAACTCTATGTCCAAAACCCATCAATTTAAATGGATCATTTTTGTCTTTAGCTTTTTTTATATACTCAGGAATATTTTTAACATCACCAATTTCTTTAAGCATATTAAGAGCCGCTTCGTTTGCGCCACCATGTAATGGACCCCATAAAGAGGTAAAACCAGTTGAAATTGATGCAAATGGATTAGCACCTGAAGATGCAGCAAGTCTTACGGTTGATGTAGATGCGTTTTGTTCGTGATCTGCATGTAAAATAAATATTTTATCCAATGCTTTAGCAAATGTTTTATTTATTTTATAAGGTTCAGCTGGAACAGCAAAACACATTTTCATAAAATTTTCTGAATAATTTAATGAATTATCAGGATAAACAAATGGTTGTCCTAAACTATATTTAAAAGCCATAGCAGCGAGAGTAGGTATTTTTGCCACCATTCTTCTGGCAGATATCCTTCTTTGAGCTGGATCAGAGATATTAATCGAGTCAGGATAAAATGCCGATAGTGCAGCAACAACAGCAACCATAATTGCCATAGGATGAGCGCCTCTTCTAAAACCATTAAAAAAGGTATTTAGCTGCTCATGAACCATTGTATGGTTTTTGATTGCATCTGAGAATTCATTCCATTCGTTTTTTGATGGAAGTTCACCATACCAAAGTAAATAAGCAACTTCTAAAAAATTACTTTTTTCAGCCAATACGTCCATTGGATACCCACGGTAATAACATTCACCTTTGTCTCCATCTATGAATGTAATTGAAGACTCGCAGCTACCAGTTGATGTAAATCCAGGGTCAAAAGTAAAATGATCAGTTGCTGAATACAATTTTGAAACATCTATCACTGATGGTCCAACTGAACCTTTTTTTATGGGTAAATCTATTTCTTTTTTTCCAACTTTTAATTTAGCTACTTCAGACATTGCGAAACGTATTATCAGTTTTGATATGAATTGTCTAACTTATATGCAATTTAATTCTATTAATTGTTTCACTTATACCCAATATTTTAATGATATCTTTTATACTTGGCGCTTGATTTGAACCAGTTAAAATTAACCTAAGTGGTTGTCCCAAATCTTTAAATTTAATATTATTATTTTTTATTATATCTTGATTTATTTGTGATATTTTTTCCTCATCATATGATTTTAATTTGACAAGTTCACTATAGAACTCGTTAATAATGGTTTTATTTTTATCATTTATTACATCTAATTTTTTTTGAAAATCATAAATAAAATTTGAATTATTATAAATATCTTCAAGGGTTTTAGCTTTATTTTTAAGAATATTGATATTGTTAGTTATATTATCAATAATTTTATCATCTAGTTTTTTTTTATAAGTTTTTATGTATGTGATCAAATTTTCTATTAGAATATTTTCATTTAAATTTTTAATATAAAATTCATTTAAAGATTTAATTCTTTCAAAATCTAATTTAGATGGCGATTTACCAATATTTTTAAGAGAAAAATATTTTATACTTTCTTCATCATTAAAAATTTCTTTATCTTTATATGACCATCCCAATCTTAAAAGATAGTTTCTAAGTGCAATTGGTAAAATCCCAATCTTTTTATAATCTTCGGTTGTAGATGCATTATCTCTTTTGGATAATTTTTTTCCATCTTCAGAATGAATTAATGGGATATGAAAATACTTTGGTAATTTCCAACCCATATATTGAAAAATCATTATTTGTTTTAATGCATTTATTTTATGATCATCCCCTCGTATCACATGTGTAATATTCATTAATTTATCATCTACTGAAGCTGATAAATTGTAAGTGGGGGTATTATCTGATCTTAAAAGAATAAAATCTTCCAGTGTACTTGTGTCTATTTCAACGTCGCCTTGTACACCATCGTAAAGCATTATTTTTTTATTTTTTTCTATTTTTAATCTAATGACATATGGTAAGTTTTTTTCTTCTCTAAGATCTCTACATTTTCCATCATATATATAATTAACACTGTTTTGTTTTGCTATCTCTCTTTTTTGATCAAGCTCTTCTTGAGTACAATAGCATTTGTATGCAAAATTATTTTTCAAAAGTTGATTTGCTACTTCTATATGTTTTTTAATATTTTGAGATTGATAAAAAACATTATCATCAAAATTAACTCCTAACCAACTGAGGCTATCAATTATTTGATTTTCATGTATTTTTTTAGAACGTTCTTTATCAGTATCCTCAATTCTTAATAAAAATTTTCCTTTTTGATTTTTTGAATATAAATAATTAAATAAAGCTGTCCTGGCGCCACCAATATGAAGCTGTCCTGTAGGAGAGGGTGCAAATCTAGTAATAACCATAAATATTAAGTTGTTACTATTATAACAGTTAATTAGAAATTTCTATAAAGAGAAACTAAAATTCCTTGAATTTTTACTCTTTCAGGATTAAAAATTCTTGTTTCATATGCAGGATTTGCACTTTCAAGCGCAATTGAATTTGTTTTTTTTCTTAATCTTTTTAAAGTAGCTTCATGATCATCAATTAAGGCAACTACAATTTTTCCATTTTCAGCAGTATTTGTTTTTTTAATAATGACGGTATCACCATCATTTATTCCAGCATTTATCATGCTATCACCCTCTACTTTTAATCCATAAAATTCATCGTTTTTATCTGATAAATTTGGAGGGTAGGGAATATTTTCTGATGAGTCTTCAATGGCTTCAATAGGAAGACCAGCGGCAATTTTTCCAACAACTGGTATATATTTTTTTTCTTTCTCTTTTTTAATTTTGTCTAATCCCCCAGATATTACGCTAGGAGTAAAGTTGTTATAAAGATCTTTCACCCCGGCATTTTCTGGAAGTTTAACTACCTCAAGAGCTCTAGCTTTATGGGCTAATCTTTTTACAAATCCTCTTTCTTCTAAAGCTGAAATTAATCTGTGAATTCCAGATTTTGATTTTAAATTTAACGATTGTCTCATTTCGTCATATGATGGGGAGACACCATCATTTTTCAACTTCTCGTTGATATAAATTAATAAATTTTTTTGTTTTTTAGTTAACATAGAACAAAACCTAAACTTTTTTTGTTCTATAAAAGTTCTTTTAAAATTGCAATCTATAAAAATTCTTTAAAATCAATAATTTATTTAATAAATTTTTGGAAACACTCAGTAATTGAATCAGATTTGATTAGTGATTCACCAATTAAAAAATTGTTTATCCCAGTTTCGTTTCTTACTTTTTTTATTTCTTCATTTGAATGGAAACCGCTTTCGGAAATGACTATTTTATTTTTTAAAGCGCTTTCAAATTCTTTGTAAATATTAATCGTAGTGTCCAAGGATACGGAAAAGTTTTCTAGATTTCTATTGTTTATACCGAGTAGAGCGTTTTTGAAATTCAGTGCGATCTCCATCTCTTTTTCAGAGTGTACTTCTAAAATACTATTCATGCCCAATTCATCTGCTGTTGAAATTAATTCATTAATTAAAGTTTCATCAGATGAGTTAATAATTACTAATATACAATCTGATCCATTTTGATTTGCTTCTATTACTTGGTACGGATCAATAAAAAAATCTTTATTTAATACAGGGGTGTTAAATTTTTTTTTAATATCTCTTACAAATTTCTTATTTCCAAGAAAATATTTCTTTTCTGTTAAAACAGACAAACAAGCTGCATTATTTTTTATATATTCTTCTGCAATTTTTAAGTGATCGAAATCTTCTTTTATTATACCTTTTGATGGACTTGCTTTTTTTATTTCAGCAATAATTGCTATTTTATTTTCTTGCTTATAATTTTCTAAGGTATTTGAAAAAATATATTTTTTATTTGAAACTTTTTTTTTTAATTGATCGATTGGACTTTTGATTTTATCTAATTTGACCTCTTTTTTTTTGTCATTAATTATTTTTTCTAAAATATTCATTTTTTTATAAGATTTAAATAATGAGAAACTTTTTTTGATTTGATATATTTTTTTGCAAATAAAAATGCATCATTAAGATTTTGATATTTATCAAGAACTATTAAACCTGCAGCTGTATTAAGTGACACAATTTCAAGCAAGGCACTTTCATCTCCATTAAACAAATCTAAAATTTTTTTTGAGTTGTACTCAGCGTCATTTCCTACTATATCCTCAAAATTATATTTTTTATTTATATATTCAGTCGGGTCAATTTCAAAAGATGTAATTTTTTGGTTATTTAACTCATAAACTTTTGTTTTTTTAAAAATAGATATTTCATCTAAGCCATCATAACTATGATAAACCCAAGCTTTTTTTATATTAAGATTTTTTAATACTTTTATATATTTTTCTAATATATCATTTGAAAAAACACCTATACATTGTCTATTTACACTTGCGGGGTTACATAAGGGTCCTAACAAATTAAAAATTGTTCTTTGTTTTAAATCTTTTCTAACATTAGCAACATTTTTCATTGCTGAATGAAAGTTTGGCGCAAACATAAATGCAAAATTATTCTCTATGATTGATTTTTCCACCTCTAAAGGCTTTAAATTAATATCAATTCCTAATTTTTCTAATAAATCAGCAGATCCAGATTTTGAGGAAACGCTTTTGTTTCCGTGTTTAGCAACTTTATGACCCATACTAGCTAGAACTAAAGCAACTGCTGTTGAGATATTTATTGTATTTTTTCCATCTCCGCCAGTACCACAAGTATCTATAGCATCACCCTCTATGTTTACTTTCAAAGATTTTTCTCTTAGAACTTCAGCTCCTCCAGTTATTTCCTCAACAGTTTCTCCTTTTTCTGAAAGATTAACTAGGATTTTTTTTAAATCTTCATCTTCAATTTTTCCTTCCATGATATTTGAAAATAAATATTTACTTTCATCTTTCTGCAGGTCAGTTTTATTTATTGTTTTTTTTATTATTTCTTCAATTTTCATAATTTTATAAAGTTTTTAATAATTTGTTGCCCATATTTAGTTTTATAACTTTCTGGATGAAATTGAATGCCATATAATGGATAATTCTTATGTTCTATTGCCATAATTATCTTATCGGTAGTTTGAGCGGTAATTTCAAAAGATTGATTAAGTGTTTTTTTATCAATTATCAAGCTATGATATCTTGTTGCATTAATAATTCTTGGAATTTTTTTAAACATTTTGCTTTTTGTATTTAATATTTTAATTTTGCTAATTTTTCCATGCATTAACTTTTTAGCTTTGATAATTTTTGCCCCAAATGATTGGGCTATAGCTTGATGGCCCAAGCATATTCCAAGTATTGGTTTATTTTTAAAATAATATTCTATTAATTCTAAACATTTTCCAGCCTGGCTTGGATTTCCTGGCCCTGGGGAAATTACAATTTTATCAAAATTTCTTATTTGTTTTATTTTAAACTTGTCATTTCTGAAAACTTCAACTTCACACTTTATATTTTTTAAATAATGGTAGACATTAAATGTAAAGCTATCGTAGTTATCAATTAGTGCTATTTTCATTTTGAAGCTTCGAGTAAGGCCTTAGCTTTATTGATTGTTTCTTGGTATTCTTTAGCGGGAACACTATCAGCTACAATGCCTGCACCGGCTTGTACATAAATTTTATTATTTTTTACAAGAGCTGTTCTTAAAGCAATACACGTATCCATATCACCATTGGCTGAAAAATAACCAACGCCGCCTGCATACAATTTTCTTTTTTTATTTTCTAATTGATCAATGATTTCCATGGCTCTTATTTTTGGCGCACCAGATACTGTTCCGGCTGGAAAACCTGAAAGTAAGCCGTCTATTAGTGAAATATTTTTTTTAAACCTCCCTACAACATTCGAAACAATATGCATAACATGTGAATATTTTTCTATTTTAAATTTTTCATTAACTTTTACTGTATTATCCTCAGATACTCTACCTACATCATTTCTTCCAAGATCTAGTAACATTAGATGTTCAGATATTTCTTTTGGATCATTTAAAAGATCTTTTGCAAGCTTATTATCTTCATTTTTATCCTTTCCTCTTTTTCTAGTTCCCGCAATTGGCCTTATGGTTATTTTTTGATCTCTAACTCTTACCAAGATTTCGGGACTGCTGCCAATAATTTGAAAGTCTTCAAAATTAAAGAAATATAGAAAGGGCGAAGGGTTTGAAACTCGGATTTTCTTATAAATTTCCAGTGGATCTTTTGTTAATTTTTTTTCAAATCTTTGACTTATTACCACCTGAAAAATATCTCCTATAGATATATATTTTTTTGCCTTGTTCACCAATTTTAAAAACTCTTTTTTGGTAAAATTTGATTTTATTTTTGAATAAAAATCTCTTTTTATTTTTATTTTATTTTGAATTTTAGATGTATTGAAATCTTTTAATATTTCGTTTTTGAGAGAGTCTATTTCTTTTTTATAATTTGATTTATTATTAAAATTTAATTTTAAATAAAACATTTTATTAGTTTGATTGTCATGAATATAGATAAAATTAGGTCTAATAAGTTTGACATCAGGTATATTTAAATCATCTTTATTTTTATCAGGTATATTTTCGTAATATCTAATTATATCGTACCCTAAATATCCTGATAACATCATTGACATTTTAGGAAGGGTAGAGGGTAATTTAAAATTAAAGTCTTTAATAAATTTTTCTAAAAATAATTTTGGTTCTAATTTTTTTTTTATTTTTTTATTATTAAGAAAAATTTTTTTATTTATTATTTTGAGTGTTAAATCTGGTTTGAAACCAAAAATAGTGTACCTACCTCTAGTCTTTGCTTTTTCAACAGACTCAAATATGAATGAATTTTTTTTTCGAAGAACATTATTTATCAAAATATCTATTTTATTAATTGGGGTATTTTTTTCGATTATATATGTAATTGAGAATTTATTTTTTTTTTTAAATTTATTAAATTCAATTTTTTTTTGAGAAATCATTAAAAACTATTTTTAACCTGATTTAAAACTCTTTCGTTTAAATTTATGGGATATTTTTTAATTAAATAAGCATCCAGGTCTCTTAAAATTAAAGTTTTAAATTCTTGTTTTGTTTGATTTTTAAGAATTTTATCCAAGTTATCAATTTTATTTTTATTTTTAGATATTTTTTTTATTTTTAAAATATAAATTTTGTTCTTTTCATT
>NZ_JBNAIK010000007.1:0-71121 GCF_052048155.1 Candidatus Pelagibacter sp. HIMB109 | reverse complement strand
TTAATTTAAAATATTTTTTCAAAAATAATTGTATCAAAAAACCTAGTAAGATTAAAAACAAAAACATTAAATTACCCATAACTTGAAATGGAGTTTTTTTGTTAAGGATATTGTAAGTAGAGACAAAAGATGACTGTTTATAGGGTGAAGAAATATTTGACGAAACACCGTATGGGTTTATGCTAGCTGACAATCCTTGATTAGTTGATCGGAAAATGTGTTTTCCCTCTTCTATTGCTCTAAAAATAGAATGAGAATAATGTTGATATGTACCAATTGATCGATTGAACCAAGCATCTTCTGATAAATTAAATATAACATCGTAATTATTTTTATTTATATTTAAATTACCAGTATCTATAACTTCGTAGCAAATAAGTGGTAATATCAAATTTCCATTTATATTAATTTGATTTCTATTTTTTCCTTTTGAAAACGATTGGTAACCAAAAGTGACTTTTTTTAAATTTAGTTGTGCAATTAAATTTTCAAAAGGAATAAACTCTCCAAAAGGAACAAGGTGAATTTTACGGTATTCATTAACAACTTCACCACTTGCGTTAAAAACTATGAAAGTATTATAAATTTTACCTTGCTCATCCTTAGTATTTCCTCCTAATATGATTTTTTGATTATCTTTAAATTTGTCTTTAATTATGTTTTTAAAATTATTTTTACTGACAAAAGAATACGAGCCCTCAGGCCATAGAAAAATTGAGTTATTTTTTTTTTCATTAGGTTTACTAATTTTGATTAAATTTTTTAAATAATCGTCTGGATAAGATGATATTTCAATTAAACCCTCATTAGGTTGCACAACTACAACCTCTTGATCTTTAGTCTCTAATTTAATTTGAAGTCTTCCAGTACCATACATGTAATTAATACCAATTATTAAAATAAAAATTAACATTCTGTTCACTGACTTTCTTTTGTTCTCACAAAAAAATAAATATGGAAAACAGAAGAAAAAAATGGATATAAAATTTAAACCAAAGGTCCCAAAAACATTTAAAATCTGAATACTTTGTATTTCATCACTTAAAGCGTAGACAAATAAGTTCCATGAAAACCCTGTAACGTAAGATCTAATATATTCTGTTAAAGCTAAAATGATTGCAAAATTTAAGATAAAGAAAAAACCAAACTTAAAAAAACGTCTAAAAATATAAAAACCAAATCCATAAAACAAAGATAATACAAAAGGTAAACCAATAATTGCAAAAGGCTTTAAAACTAAAACTTCAGGGTCAAAATTTAAAGAGTAACTGATCCAATATAATGAAAAAGAAAAATAACCAAAAGCAAAACTCAAACCATAAATAAAGAAAACTTTTGGCCCATTAAGCTCGTTTGTTTTTAATAGATATAAAAGTGCAGGAAAGATAATAAAACAAAAACTTACATTATTATAAGGTGGTAATGCAAAAGAAAGTAAAGCACCTAATAAGAAAAGTATTATAAAATTAAATTTACTTTTTAAAAATTGTTCAAAATTCATTTTACTAATGAATATAATTATTTAATTGGTAATTTATCTGCCTTCCAAGAAGACTTATAAACTGTATCTGATCTTAAAAACCCATCTGAAACATTAAATGTTTTAAATCCTTTTTTTTCAAAAATTTCAGCCGCATTTTGTGAACGTGCTCCACTTCTGCATATAAAAAAAATATTTTTATCCTTATCTAAATTTAAATTATCGATCTCTTGTTCAAAATTTGGATTGAGCTCTCTTTCTTCGCCCTTTTGGAATTGATATGATACAAAATGAGTAACAAGTCCCAATGCTTCACCATCTGGTCTTCCAATAACATTCCATTCTTCCGGAGTTCTAACGTCAATTAAATAGTGACCGTCTTTACCTGCTAGATCTTTAAGTTCTAAAGCTGTAATTTGTTTGACCATAATTTTACTTTTATCTTACTAATTAAAAATAAAAAAGTATTGATTAAAGCGGTTGATTTGGGTTCGTTTGCCCAACTTATAAAGTCATGTAGGAAAGTATAGGATTTTATTAGATGGTGCCCAAAGAGAGAATCGAACTCCCGACCTACTGATTACAAATCAGTTGCTCTACCAATTGAGCTATTTGGGCACGTGGCGATTATTATAATTAAATTCTCAAAAATACAAATGAATTGTTGAGATAAATAAAGAAAAAAAATAAATAACTATCAATGATTAAGCAGTATTTTTGCAAGTGTTGTAACAAAAAACAAACTAGTTTTTTGACACCTAAAATTCTAAGAAAATCAATCTACCAAGATCAATATGAAATAATCTTCAAAAAAATTTGCAATCACTGCTCTCAAAACAATATCTATCTTAAAAAAAAATCTTCAAAAACGTATGAATTAAGATGGAAGGAACTAAGTGACCTTGAAGAAAGAAATATTGATTTAGAAAATGAAATACATGGAATTGAAGAGAGGCTAAAATTTAGAAAGAAAAATCAAAAAATTACAAAAAAAGAGGAAGATTGGTTTATTAAAAAAATAAAACAGTTAAAAACAAGTAACCAAAAAGAACTAGATAAAGTAAAAAAAGACTATAGAGCTAAAATTGCAATTAAACTAAAATATAAGACAAAATGATCAAATCTATAAAATCAAACTTAAACCAATTTATAATAGGAAATGATGATAAAATAGAATTATCAATAGCAGCAATTATTGCTGGTGGAAGTATTTTGTTAGAGGACCAACCAGGAACTGGCAAAACAACTTTTGCAAAACTTATTGCAAACAGTTTAGGTTTAGATTTTAAAAGAATTCAGTTTACATCAGATATGTTACCATCTGATATTAATGGCTTTGTTAAATATATTAACAATGAACCAAATTTTCAAAAAGGTCCTATTTTTTCTAATATTATCCTTGCTGACGAATTAAACCGTGGAAATCCAAAATGCCAAAGTGCTTTTATGGAAGCCATGGAGGAAAAATCTGTAACCATTGATGGATCAACGCATAATCTTCCACAACCATTCTTTGTCATAGCAACGCAAAACCCAACTGAGCAAGTTGGTACCTATCCATTACCCGAGTCTCAGCTTGATCGTTTTATGATTTCATTTTCAATGAATAAGTTAAATCACGATCAAGAAAAACAAATTTTAAAACAAAAAAATAATAGCCAAAATATTAATTCATTAAATATTGATATTCAAAAAACTATGAATGAAGTTAACCAAATTGAATGCAATGATATTGTAATTAGCTATATTCAAAGTTTAACTGAACAAACTAAAAAAATTAAATTTGAAACCATTCTGTCAACTAGAACTCTTATTTATACTGTTCAAATCTCAAAAGCTTTGGCTCATTTAAATGAAAAAAAATATGTCACATTTGATGAGGTGCAAAAAACATTTCCTTACATATTAAAACATAGAATTAAAAATGTTGATTTTGGAGTTGATATTTTAGGATATATTCAAAAAGAAATTATCGAAAAAGTACCTGTGCCTCGTTAATGATTTCTAAAGCATTAAATCATTTTTATTTTAAAATTATTAGAAAAAAACTAAAGCAATATCCAAATCCAAGTATCAATCGAAAAAACATTTACATCTTTCCTACAAAAGATGGATTTCAATTGGGATTATTTTTAATCACCGCTCTTATTGCATCAACAATTTATCAAATTAACCTTGGATTAATTATCCTGGTTACCCTTTCGGTTTTATTCTTTCTTTCAATTTTAATTACCTATGAAAACTTGAACCACATACAAATTAAAGACTATGAAAATATAATTGATAGCAATGGAAAAGAGCCTTTAAAATTATTTATAAATAACAGTTCTAAACAAAAAAAAATTAACCTTAATATTATTGATAACAAAGATGTTTTAAAGTCTGAGACTTTTAATCTAAATACTGGTGCCAATGTCATAACATTCAACAACCCTTTCTTAAAACGAGGTTGCTATGATTATCCTTTGCTTAAAATCCAAACGATTTTTCCATTTGGAATTACAAAAGCATGGAATTGGTTTCAGCTAAAAGAAAGATTCTACGTCTACCCTTCACCTATAATGTATTTTAAAGATCTAAATCATTTTTTAGTTGAGACTTTAAAATATAAATCAGATTTTAGTGAAGATTTTGATGGAATAGATCAGTTCCAAGAAGGAATGAGTGAGAGTAAAATTGCTTGGAAAATATCTAATAGTAAAGATCAACTTTATATTAAAAAATTTGAATCAAAGTCAGAGTCTAAGAAAATACTCATAGATTATAATCAAATCCCAATTCAAGATCATGAAAAAAAACTTGGTATTATGGTTTTCCTATTAAAGGAATGCCTTCAGCAAAATAAAATTTTTGCCATAAAAATAAAAGATCAATTATCTGATTTTGGAGATAACAAAAAACACTTTGAACACTGTTTAAAACTTATTGCGGAGGCTGATTAATGAATATTTATTTCAAATTATCAGTATTTATTATTCTCTCTCAACTTGCCTTGATGTTTCAAAAGCTTGAATATGAAAACTTTTTATATGTTCTTGCAATTACAATCACAGTTTTATTTATCAAATATAAGAACATCATCATTCATGCCTTAATCAGGCATCCATCTTTAATTATATTAATGGGAATTCAGTTTGTATTTGAAGATTATACGATCACGAAGGATTTTTTTATTAACTGTCTTTATATCCTTCTTTTATTTAAGTTCTTAGAAACAAAGAAAAAAGATTACTTTTTCTTTGTAGCACTATCCATTTTTGTAACCATCTCAAATCTGATTAATAACCAAAATTTATTAAGTAGTATCATTAGCGGTTCATCTGCAATTACAGCTATTATTTTGTTATATTTAATCAATCAAAAAGAGCTAATCACTCTAAACATACAAAACTTAAAACGAATTGTGCTGATTAGTGTATTTACGGTTCCTATTATTATACTAACCTATCTTTTCTTCCCAAGGGCAGAAGTAAAGGTAAGTTTATTTGCAAATAAACTAAACAACCTTGGTATACCTGATAAAATATCTCTAGGCTCGTTTCAACAAATCACGCTTGAAGATGAAGATGTATTTAATGCAAAGTTTTTTGAACGAGTTAATCAAAATCAGCTTTATTTTAGAGTTAAGACTTTTGAAGTTTTAGATCAATTAAAAAACTGGAGAAGCATTGATACAAAAGTAACTTTTAAAAATAATAATCAAATTGTTAAAAGATCCAATGATCAACTAAAATATGATCTCATCTTATTTAATCATGAAAAAAACTGGATACCTGTACTCGATTATACCGTTCCAAGAGCTTATGACTTTAAATATAACTCACATAATTTGACATATCGCATGAGTCAAAAAATGACTGCAAAAAAGAAATTTGCTTTTTTTGCTCAAAGTACTTCGCCAATTATAAATTTAAGTATTAAAGAGAAAAGTTATTATCTACAAATACCAAATACAGTAGATCGTAAACTAATAAATTGGTCAAAAAAAAATAAACAAAATAAATCTAACGTAGAATATGCTGAATTCTTAATGCGTTATTTTAATAACCAAGAGTTTTATTATAATCTTAAACCAAACCCAATTGGTAATAACTACTCTAAGTTCTTTTTTGAAACCAGAGAGGGTTACTGTGAATATTATGCTGGGACCATGACTTTGCTCTTAAGAGCTGCAAATATCCCCGCAAGAATAGTCACTGGTTTTTATGGTGGACGTTATAATGAACTTGGAGACTTTTATACATTTTCTCAAGAAGACGCTCATTCCTGGGTGGAGGCATGGATTGAAAATGTGGGCTGGATTAGATTTGATCCAACGCAAGTAATACCTTCAAATAGAATTAAAAATACTATTAACAGTTTTGAAAGAGAAGAAAATGGCATTGAAACTGAACAAAATGAACTTGTAAAATTTTTTGGAGATAAGGGTTTAAATCTTTGGGTTAGATATCTTGATTATCAATGGACAAACTTTTTGATTAATTACGATTCATTACAAAGAGAAAAGTTAATAGATAATCTAATAAATATGGAAAAAGAATCTTTACTTAAAACTGCCAAAATTATCGCAATATCTATTTTTTATATAGTATTAGCTCTTTTAATTTTATTTATTTATAAAAAACAAGATTACAGCGACTTATTGTTTTATTTAATTGTAAAAAGACATAAAATTAAAATTAAAGTCTTTGAAACACATCAGAAAATTCTCTTAAAGACCAATGATAATAATGTTTCTCAAAAATTAATGAAAATTTATGAAAATAATAAATTTTCAAATCAAAAATTAAATTTTTTTAAATTTTTAAAAATTTACCTTTTATTTTTTACTCCTTTAAGTAAAAGAGCGCCGTGAACATACTTTTAAAAAAATTTATTCAAAATCCTCTTAAAATTTGTACCGTAAAAGCCTCTACAAACTCATCAGCAAGAAAGATTGCTAATTTAATTAATAATACAGAGAATAATAATGTAATTGAAATTGGCGGCGGAACGGGAGCTTTAACACAATTTGTTGAAAATAAAGACGTTACTATTATAGAACGTGATTATGAATTATCTGAAATTTTAAAAACTAATTATCCTCAATATACAATTAAAAACCAATGTGGAATCAATTATCTTAAAGAATATAAAAATGAATATGGTTTACTTGCTTCAATACCACTGATTGATAAGGAACTTAAAACAGAACTAATAAATTGTATCAATAACCACATATCAAAGAACCAAATTAAATGGATAGTAAATTTAGGCTATCAATATTTCGACCCTTTAAAAGGAATTAATTTCAAAAATAAAAAAAGATACATAACTTTAAAAAGTTTCCCACTTGAAATGATATGGCACTATTTCTAAAAAAATATTTAATTAACTTTATCTTTTTATTTTTAGCTTTTTTGTTAGTGCAAAAAGCTATTTGGATTAAAGATTTTTTTGGCGAGAGAACTAATTATATTGAAATCCTTTATAATTTTACCGTTCAATATGACGGCGTAAGAGATACGCCTCTTTATTATAAAGTAAATTTTATATTAAATATAATTATATACCCGTTTATTGCTGCATTGTTTTGGATGTTTGTTCTAGAAAAAAGCAAAACCAATAGCATCATTAATAATTTTTTATTTAAAATAAAAGAGAAAAGAATAATCAGTTTTTTTTTTAATTTTTTTTATAAAATAATATTAAATTACAAAATTTACTTTATTTTTTGTTTAATATTTTATTTTAATAAATTAGATTTTTTTGACTTTTTGCATGTAAATAAAAATTTAGAAAAAAATATCCAACTCTACCATAACCCAAATAAAATAAATTTTATTAATCCTGAGAAAAAGAAAAATCTGATTCTTTTTTTTACAGAGTCTTTAGAGACCCAAGTACGATCTTTGGATAAAAATAATCCAATTAAAGATATTGATGCGGTTAAAGGAAATAATATAAATAATTTCAAACACGCTCCAGCGACTGCTTTCAGTATAGGTGCGGTTGTCTCTACCCAATGCTCGGTTCCATTTTATCCTACAATTTCAATGAATCTAACTACTTTCAAAAAAAATGATTTAATATGTTTGAGCGATATACTTAATAGATTTAACTATAAACAAATTTTTTACCTTACTGTACATGCTGACTTCCATGGATTTGGAATATTTAAAAGACTGCATTCTTTTGAGGTATACGATATCGACAAAATGGTAAGGGACGGCTTGGCCAAAGAAAGGCTTACTGGTTGGGCAAACGGAGTACATGACGACGATATGTTAGAACATGCTAAAAATAAAATTATCCAATTGCATCAATCCGGACAACCCTTTAATGTTACTTTAATTACAGCAGATACACATTATCCATTTGTATCTTCTCCAAGATGTAAAGAGAAAATATTATCAACTAAGAATAAGAAATTAAAATATATCGATGATCTAAAAAGATCATATCGATGTTCAGGAAAATTTATTTATAATTTTTTTAAAGATCTTGAAAAAGCAGGTGTTCTTGAGGATACCGTAGTAGTACTTATGGGTGATCATCTAATGGCTGACCGAGAAGAATTTACAATTCCAGACGGTTGGGACCGAAATATTTATTTTAAAATGAATAACCAAAAAAAATTTAAGAGAGATAAAATAAATCACTTCGATATCGCTCCGACAATATTAGATGAAATGGGTATATTGCCAGATGACACGTCACGCTATGGATTTGGGTATTCTGCCGTGAGAGAAATTAAAAATTATGACCAGCATTATACCGATATAATGGATAAGAAAATATTAAGTGAGTACTTAACTCACAAAATATTTAACACTGCAAAATAAAAAAAGGCCTCAAATAAATTGAGGCCTTTTTAAATAAAATAATTTAAAAAACTATTTTAATTCTAAATGTTTATGTTTGTAACCATTTGCAGTAGACTGCGCGGTAAGAGCTGGAACAGCTGTTTCATTCTTACCAACATAAGTCACTGTGATTTTTCCAGCAGTAGCAGTTTCTGCAGCTACTTGACCGGCAGACGTGATACCGTTCTCAGTATTTTGAGATTGTCTGATAATAATTGTACCTTTTTGATATAACGCAACAGGTCCAACACTATTATCATCAGTACCAACAACAGCATTAGTTTGTGATGATTTAAATGGATTTTTAAACTTTAATCCACCATCTTGAGTTCCAAAATGACATGCAACAGCACCTTTTAACTTTTGAATGGTACCATTTGTAGAGTTTCCTCTATTAAATGCAGTTGTACCACAGCTTGAATAAGTTGATGATGTTACAGTTTCAACAGCGTTAATTGCAAATAAAGCACCTGACTTATCTTGCACACCATTGTTTAACAAAGTTAATTCAGTTTCAATAAATCTAACCACTGAGTTGTAGTTTGCTTCGGCAACTTTTTCCTTGGCAGACTCAGTGTAAGATTGATATCCTACAATACCTACTCCGGCTAAAACTCCGATAATAGCAACAACAACTAGAAGCTCTACTAATGAGAAACCTTTTTCTAGTGTTTTGTTCATATATATATATTCTCCGTTTTTAGTTAACTTCAAAGTTTCTATTTAAAATTGGTAATTATTGCAACCAAATTAATATGACTAAAATACTTAAAAAATTGTGGAATGGTCACTATTCCTTGTCAAAATCCTATTGGTTTTTTGGCAACATTGTCCCGCTAATATTTTTTATTATTTTAATAAGTTTAGCGCTTTTATTTCAAGAAAATGCATTAGATGCTCTATTAAATCAGCAATTTGTACCGAAAGGTCTATATGAAAGAGTGATACTTTTATTTATCACATTTTTGTTTTTGATTTACTCAATTATTTCAACTGTTGGTATTTGGAGAAGTGCAAATCATTATACTGGAAGAAGATATTGGTCAGTCATTGCTAAATTTGCAATAGTTCTTGCACTATTTACTTATTTAAAAGATATTTTTAAATTTTTTGTGTAACAAATTACTTAAGCGTAAATTCTTTAGTATTAACTGTATCAATAACACCGTCATCTGAATAATAGATTACTTGAAAACGGCGATCACCTGTGATTTTTGCACCATCGGTAGAATGATCTGGGTGCACTCTTAAAATAATATTTCCTTTTTTTGTTACATTAGAGTCACTGGCATCATCAGGATCACTTAACGAGTAAACTTGTTTTATTGTTTGGTTTGCAAATGGATTTTTAAAATTAGCTAATCCAAAACCTAGATCATGGTAGTTTGCAGAACCTGTTAAAAAAGAATTTAGATTATGGGTATCTTTTGTCCATTTGTTACTTCCAACTTTTATAAGAGAGGATTTTTCATTAATATTATTATTTAAAATAATCAATTCAGTTGAAAAAAAATCAATAACAGTATCGTAGTTTTGTAAAGCAACTTTATTTTTCGCAGCCTCTACATACCTTTGAAATCCTACGGTACCAATACCAGAAAGCACACCAATGATTGCAACAACAACAAGTAGCTCTATTAGAGAAAAGCCTGAATTTTTTTTCATGAAGATTATTTGTATATGATCTTTTTACAAATTTCTTCAATATTTTTCTGATTTTGATTAATCCAGTTTTTGGTTTCTTTTATAATTAACTCTTCAACAAATGATTTAGCCTGATCTAATCCGTCAAACTGTTTAAGTTGGGATAAATCAAAATTCAAGCCTTCTAAATTTTTTAATTCATATGATTTAAAATATTCAATTAACTCTTTGTTACCCTTTGACTCTAAAATTACTTTTTCTACTTTATCTTGCATTTGCTCAATTTTAGAATTTGTTAGATTGTACATTTCTTTAATTCCTTGATCATCAATTTGAATTTTACTTGATAGCTGCTGGCTTAAAAGATCTAATTTTTCTAAAATTTCACTGTCTTTATTTTTAATTACTTCTGCAGAATCTGTTTTTTGAACGGATTGATTGGGATGTATATTCGCAACAGATTGATTTGAAATATTATTGACCAAAGATTGGCTGATTTGCATTTCAATAATTTTATAAATATTATTAAGTCTTAAATTTGATTGATATTCTGGATCATTCTTTTTTTCCTCTTCTTTTCTTAATTTTTCTTCCTCTAGATATTTGTGCAACTGATCTACACTTGTTTTCATTTGATTTTCAATTACATCAAAACGGCTTTGAATATTTTGTTCTTGAGTAACTTTATTTTGTTCAATTTGAGATATTTGTTGCTGTATATTGTTGTTTAAACTTTCATTTAAACTTCTTGATAATTCCTCAATCTTAAAATCAAGGTTCTCAATACTATTTTTAAGATTTTCAGATGAGTTTTCTATTTGAGATAAACGTTCTTCAAAAATAGAATTTTGATCACTAATTTGTGTAATTTTTTCATCTATTTCATTACTAATTTGATTATTAAAAATATCAAACTTTAATGCTATTTCCTCGGATGGATCCTTAGCCTGAATTTCATTTAAAGCTTGATCAACTTTATTAAATAGAGTGACCTGTTTTTCTTCTAATTGTTCTATTCTCTCAATAAATGGATCTTTTTCTTCTGACCTTTCTTTAAGCTCATCAATCTCACGATGAATTTCTTTTAATTCGTCTGAATATGGTCCTTCATATTCTTGATCTAATAAAAGAGTGCCGCTCTCTGCTACTTCTTTATTTAGTACAAGAGTTTCATTTTCATCTACCTCTTGAGATAATAACAAAGTTGTTTCTCTTCCATGTGAAACCTCTTGATTCAAAAGTAGAGCGCTTTGGTGCTCGACTATTTCAGTGATTTTTTTTGTTCTTTGGTCAATATTTTCTTTCGAATCATTTCCGTAAATTTTATTTAAAACTAGAACGTTGCCGTCTAACGCCTTTGATACCTTTTGATTGAATTCTTCTTTTTCTGAAACTAAACCTTTGTCTTTAGACAGTTTTTCTTTTGCTTCTTTAAGTATTTCTTTAATAGAATTGTTCTTTTCAAACATATA
Organism: Candidatus Pelagibacter sp. HIMB109; assembly: GCF_052048155.1. Classification (NCBI taxonomy): domain Bacteria; kingdom Pseudomonadati; phylum Pseudomonadota; class Alphaproteobacteria; order Candidatus Pelagibacterales; family Candidatus Pelagibacteraceae; genus Candidatus Pelagibacter; species Candidatus Pelagibacter sp. HIMB109. The sequence continues at coordinate 59,680 of NZ_JBNAIK010000007.1, read as the reverse complement.
TATTACGAATCAATAGATAAAATTTAACAAAAGCTTTATATTATGCAAAATAATAGCAAATTGGATGTTGAGAGTTTAGTTAGGGCAACTCAAAGAATTTATGAATCTAAGTATGAAAATCCTGTTTTGAAAGAAAATCAAATCGAAAACGTAGAGAAGTTTGTAATAAATTCATCTAATAGTTTGTGCAGTAGAATTATAAAAAAAATTAATTTGGAAATATTGTAATTTACGTGTTTGGATCAAAAAAAGATAAAAGTAATTCAATTCAAGATGAAACTTTAAAGGATCATTCAAAAAAAATTGTCATTGGTGTTTCTGTTCTAGTATTTACAATTGTTTTAATACTTATTTTAGAAATCTACACTGTTAGCCTTAAAGGATCACAAGCAAAAAAAATTAATATTGGTAAAAGCGCAGAGCAAAAATCAAAGTCAATTATTACTGAAATGGCAAAAATCGGTAAAGAAACCAAAGATTTAGAATATAAATATATCAAATCATTAGAAACAATTATGTCACCTATTGAATTTCAAAGTTTTAAAAATTCAATTTCTGGTTTGGCAAACAAAAATAATGTTTTCATTAGCACTTTAAATGAAGGAAAAAGTTTTAAAGTCAGAGATTATAAGATGTATTCTATCAATATGGCTTTACTGTCTAAATATAATGATTATGTTAATTTTAAAAAAGATATTGCCAAAACTCCTTTTAGAATAAATTTTGATAAAGAAACAATAATTAGAGAAACACCAACTTCATCAAAGATTAAAATAAATGCAGTTATTAGTGCCGTTGTTTATGAACAAAAAGACAAGTTATTCAAAGATAAAAAGAAATTTATTGAGCAAATGAAAAGAGCCGAAGAGAGAAAGCTTGCGAGAGAGAAAAAATTAAAAGAACTAAAAGAACAGCAAAAAAATTAGTTATTTAAAAATTGCATTATATATTGGTGTTAAACCCTCAAAAATTATTGATAGCTCTGGGAATACTGCAAGCACGCTAGATTTGTAAGGCACGCTAACTGTAGCTAAAGCTAATAACAAAAGAATTAATAAATAAAAAAGCATTCTTGTTCTTGCGCCTTGAGATAGTGAGCTCTTTTTTTTCTTTTTTCTTTCAGCTTTAAACTTTTCTAAATTTTCATCCATCTCACTTTTTGACGGCATGGTGTTATCATCGTCATCAAAAGAAAAGTTCATTTTTTGATCTTGTTCAGCTGCAGAAATTGCTTCCTCTGTAACTTGTGGAATACTTATATCTTCACTTACTTGTGATGAAGTGTCTATGTTTGTTTGATCTAATTGTAAGGTAGAATTATTTTCTCCTGGTTTATAAAACCACTCTTTAGAGCACACTCCACATTTGACTTGTCGACCTTCATTTGGAATTTGGTCTGCATTGACCTCGAATTTTTTTAAACCACAGATGCAATCAATAATCATAAGAAATCTTGTTTTTACAGTTTAATAGTATAAAGTTTATCACATGTCTATCGAACAAAAAATTAATGGGGATAATGGCATTTTAGAACTAGGTCAGGAAATTGATTTAGATCAATCGCCAGTAGTAAGAGAAAATATCAAGGAATTATTTGAAAAGTGCAAATCTGTATCAGTTGACCTGGCAAAAGTCAGTTATATTGACTCTTCTGGAATAGCCTCATTAGTTGAGGGAATGCAAACTGGAAAAAAAACAAATAAACCTTTTGTCCTTATTAATGTAAGTAATGAGGTGATGAAAGTTATCAAACTAGCTCATCTTGATAAAATTTTTAAAATCGAAAGTCAGAGTGGCAAAGATGCGGGTTCCGCTCCTGCCCCTGAACCTGAAGCAGCTCCACAAGAAACAGCGAGTGACAATATCGATATGACAGGCAATGAACCAGCTGCAGCGCCTGCTGAAGAAGCCCCTTCAGCGGTAACTGAAGAAACACCAGTAGCAGATTCTACTAATGACAATATTTCTCCTCAAGTTAGTCGTGATGATGATGGAGATGACAAAATTAAATTCAAAAGATAATTTTAAGTGGTAGTTGAAACCTACCTTTTTTTATTTGGTCTCATCGTTGGCAGTTTTTTTAATGTTTGTATTTTAAGATTACCAAAAGATCAGGATATATTTCTAAAGTCATCAGCTTGTCTAAATTGTAGTAACAAACTAAAATGGTATCATAATATACCACTCATTAGTTTTATATTCCTATTAGGCAAATGTCATTTCTGTAAAAAAAAAATTAGTTTTCAATACCCATTAGTAGAAATTTTAACCGCTTCTATTTTTTTATTTAGTTATTTACAATTTGGATTAACTTTAAATGCATTATTTTTTTCAATCCTTTTATCATCACTAGTCATCATATTTTTTACAGATTTAAATGAATATTTGATTCTGGATATTTTTACCCTACCATTAAGTGTTATAGGTTTTGTTTTATCTGCAATTAAATTAAATCCATTTAGCGTTTTGATTGCAGATTCGTTTGCAGGTTTAATCATAGGTTTTAGTGTATTTTATTTAATCCGATGGTTTTTTTATAAATATAAAAAAATTGAAGGGATGGGTCTTGGTGATGCAAAATTAATGATGATGATTGGTGCTTGGCTTGGTTTAAAATCAATTTTATTTGTTATGTTTTTTTCATCAGTAACGGCCCTAATTATTGCCATTCCTCTCACAATAATCAAAAAAGATAGGCGTTACCCCATTCCTTATGGCTGTTTTATTACCTTGGCCGCTTTTTTATACATTTTGATTGGTGATACTTTCTACAAATTCCTATTATAATCATTTATGATCTTTTTTAGAGATTCGTAATAAACATGGAATTAATTAACTCTGAAATCCAAGAAACCAAAAATTTAATTCAAAGTAAAAAATTCACCTATGCAGAAAGTAGAGCTTCGGTTCTACTTAATAAACAACCTGGAAATCCAAAAATTTACGAACTTTTAGGTGATATTTATTTTAACCAGAACTTTTATAAAAAATCGATCTGGTACTATCTTGATGCTTCACAACGAGATCAAAATAACAAGGATATTTTATATAAACTAGGAGAGAACATTTATTATTTAAAATATTATGAACTTACAGAAGCGTTAATGAAAAAAATCATAGAAAAGGATCCTTTATATACTCAAGCATACATTACTTTAGGTTTAGCTCAGCAAGAAATGGATAATATAGAAGAAGCAATCATGTGTTATGAAGATGCAATTAACATTAATCCTAAGGAAGTTTTTGCTTACCTCAACCTAGCCCTAATACATAAAAAAAATAAGAATTTTGATGAAGCGATAAAAGTTTATCAAAATGCAATTACAAATAACCCCAATAATCACTTTATTTTAAGTAATCTTGGGAACTTATTTTATCTTCAAAAAAAATATGATGACGCCGTACTATGTCATGAAAAAGCGGTAAAAATAAAACCAGACTCATCAATTGCACATTTTAATTTTGCAAATACCTTATTCCATTCTGGTAATTTTGATCGTGCAAAGGAAATTTATGAAGCAACTTTAAATTTAAGTCCAGATTTTAGTCGTGCGAATACAAATTTAGGGTCTATTCATTTATTAACGCAAAATTTTAATGATGGATTTGACCGTTATCACTCACGAATATTTAATGATCCATTGTTAAAAAATATTTTAAGTAAGAAGAAAACAATTTGGCGTGGTGAACCATTAGCTGGAAAAAGAATACTAGTTTGTAGTGAAAATGGTTATGGAAATATTATTCAGTTTTCAAGGTATATTCCACTTTTAAAACAACTTGATTGTGAAATAGTTTTTAGTTGTCCAATGGAAATACAACATCTGTTTGAAAATATAGCTGAAATTGACGAGTTTGTATTACCTGATCAAAATTATGATAATTTTTTCTATTGGGTTCCATTATTAGATTTACCAAAAATCTTAGCACCTAATATTTTAGAGCAATGTCCTCAGCCAATTGAAATTAAAGTTAATGATAATAAGCTTGAGGAATGGGAAATGTTACTTGGGGTTGATCAAAAAGTAAAAATTGGTTTATGTTGGCAAGGAGATCCTTTAAATCCAAGAGATCACTTGAATAGTGTAAATCTGTCTATGTTCAAAGATGTATTATCGATTCCAAATGCATCATTTATCTCACTACAAAAAGGTTATGCAAGAAACCAAATTCTAAAAAATGAATTTGAAAAACAAATTATTGATTATGATCCTCTAATCGATCAGGGATCAAATAAGTTTCTAGATACCACCGCAATTTTAAAATATTTAGATTTGGTTATTACGACCGATACGTCTATTGCGCATCTTGCAGGTTCTCTTGGAACACAAACATGGGTATTATTATCTAAGGTTCCTGATTGGAGATGGTTCTTAGATAAAGAAGATAGTATTTGGTATGACAATATGAGATTGTTTAGACAGACAGATCACCATTGGGAAAAAGTTTTTAAAAATTTAAAAAATGAATGCGAAGCTTTAGTTAATAATATCTCTGAAATTCGAAAAGAAACTGAAACTACTTCTGAAGCTTAGTCCAGAAACTTCCATTAATATCATTTGATAACGTCTTCATTCTTTTAATCATTAGTTTTGCTTTTCTAAAAATAACGACATCTTTTGTCATAACGTCTCGCATTTTTTTATTCTTAGTAATTAAATAAGCAAACACTTCAGCTTTATCTTCAAATTCATTATTTTTTGCATAATGACTTACAAACCCTCTACCATCTGACAAAACCTCATTCACATTGGCTTTTAAGTTTTCACTACTATAAGGATTTTTATTTATTTTAACCCAGTCATCATCAACTACAGCTTTAGTTAAAGTGCTATCAATGACATGGTAATACTCATGGTGAAAAATATGTTTAATAATTTGAGGTTGACCAGCATCGATTTGTTTTTTTATTTTTTGAACTGATAACATAAAAACACCTGGGGATTGATCATAGTGAGCAGGTGCTAACCCTTCAGGTGAACTTCCCAATGCTTTGATATCACCACATATTAAAACAAACTTTAATCCAGCTTTTCCTAAAAAAGAATTTGGATAAAGATCAATTTGAGATACGATCATATCAACAATAAAATCATTGTCTTTAGTGGTCTTTGCACAAGTAAAATCTTTGGCTTGATAATCTGATGTTGAAAAGACAAATGAAATTCCTTTGTGAGATAACATAAAATTTGAAGGGATATCCTCCAGACCAACATTTAAGCTTCCTTTACTATTGTCAAAAACTGCAAATCGATTGTATTCAGGGTTGATCGCCAAACCCCTAAACCTAATTTTGCATCCTTTATTATTTCTTTTTTTACACGTGTTAATCGCTTGAGCTTCAACTTCATCTTGAGACTTTTTATCTAATGCTTGAAAAAAAGAACCTGTAAGAGATTCTGCAATTGCTCCGTTATAATCGGGATCTTTTTTTCTTAACGCTTGGAGTTCTGTAATATATTCTTTTATAAATTTTGCTCTTCCTTCATAAAAAGCTTTATTGTTAGACAAAGATGGAAAAGAGCAAAATACAAGAAGCAGTATGTAAAAGCTAATTTTCATCAATAAATAATTTTAAAGAAAAATAACTTTTAATATCTCTATATGACTCAGGATAACAACTCATGTAAATTTCTGATGGTTGAATTGCGCTTGTAACTAATAGCAATTGATCAAGATTTTCTTCTCTACTCTTTTTTTCAAATTCAAAATTGCTAAAATATTCTTTCCATTCCGCAATTAAAGATCTGCAGTAATCAACATTCCCAACTCTATAATCTCTATAAGCGATTACTCCATAAACGTGTTTATTAGCATTTATGTAATAATAATATTTATTAAAGTGAGTTGATTTTTTTTTGGGAACTACAATTTTACAATCATAACCCTCTTGGGCAGGTGTACAGTTACCGGATAAATTTGCATATCTTGGATCTATGGGTTTGCCTAGCGGTTGAAGAAAAATTGTATCAATTGGATTTTTTGGTAATTGAATATCTGTATTAACTAATTTTTGTTTTATAACTTCTTTCTTTTTAATAGTTTTTTGGCTATCAACTTTTTTATCTTGTTCGATTTGCTGAGTTTGTTCTGTTCCAGGCTCACCTGCATAACCACTTATAGTTAAAAATATAAGTGATAAAGATAACAAAATTACTTTTAAAAATACCATCAAATAATGTATATCAATATTTGATTTTTACTGAAATCATTCATGAACGAAGTTGTTGAGCAAAATATAAAAGAAATTATGTCTTTACCTGGTCTAAAAAAGGTGAAAGATGAAGTTAAATCTTTGGTTGCTTATCTTGAAACTGCAGCTGAGAGAAAAAAATCTGGCCTGAGTGATTCTCCAGATATTTCAAATCATTTAATTTTTTCAGGAAATCCTGGAACTGGTAAAACTACAGTAGCTAGAATTTTAGCAAAAATTTTTAGAGAGCTTGGATTAATCTCAGGTGGTAAACTAATTGAAATTACAAGAAGTGATCTTGTTGTTGCTCAAAAAGGTGAAACAGCAATTAAAGCAGCGGATAAATTTAACAGCGCTATCGATAATGTTTTGTTTATAGATGAGGCTTACACTCTTGTAAAGCCGGATGACCCTAATGACTTCGGGCAAGAAGCAATTGATGAATTGTTAAAGTATATGGAGGATTATCGTGACAGATTAATTGTCATTGTTGCTGGTTATGAGAAAGAAATGCATCGATTTATAGATGCAAATGCAGGATTAGCTTCAAGATTTAAAAGAACAATTTTATTTGAAGATTATAATGATTTAGATCTTTACCAAATTTTTTATAAATTTGCTAAAGATAACCAATACCTTATTCAAGGTGATGCAAACAATACTCTCAAAGATTGTTGCAAAAAAGTCATATCTATAACTGGTGACAAGTATTCAAATGGTAGAGATATCAGACGTTTCTTTGAATCTTCACTTCAACAACAGGCAGTCAGACTTGGAAAACAAGAAAACAAAACTAAAGTTGACTTGATGATGCTTAAGAAACAAGACTTAGAAACAGCAATACAAAATTTTGGTTAATAATTAGCATCTGAAGACACATTAATCTCAGAAGTAGTATATCCTGTTGAACCACACCTAGCAATTCCAGCACTTTCGGTTAACCATGCTAAATTAGGATTTGATCTTTCTGCAGCAGGAGGATTATTATCACCTTTATTCCACCACTGTGATGCAATGTTGCCCGTTGGTACATAAGTTGCTGTACCACCAAGCCTTGTATTTGTATCAGATCTATTTGAATCTTTGACTAAACCATCTTGATAGTAAGCAAGAATATGAAACAATGAGTCTTGTATTTTGCAATTCCACCCTTTTGTAAAACCAGATGATCGATGACAAACAAGCTGTAACATGCCTTTTTTATGAAATGATTGTGCTTTTGTATCAATAGTTATCATAACTGTACTTTTTGTTCCCCAAGGATTTTTAAATTCTTTAAAATGTTCTTTTACAGAATAAAGAAAATTTTCACATGAAGTTTCACTATTAATTTTTCTTTGTGCACCAGCAGATGTAGTGGTCATGCCGCTTCCATCAATCATATTGCCATTTCGATCTACTTCTTTAATTGCTGAACTTAATTCGTTTTTAATTACTGTATATTCAAAATCTATTGCGCGGGTTACTGTTTCTACATTTTGGTCAAAAACTTTTCTTTTTGCATTTTCAACATAACGATCATAACCAACAACGCCGACACCAGCTAATACGCCAATGATTGCAACAACAACTAGTAACTCAACTAGTGAAAAACCTTTTTTAGAATTTAAAGCTTTGCAAATATTATGTGCAAGGCTGTCCACTTGATCCTCCACATGAACCTCCTGCATCTGCTGATATTGTACTATTCTGAATATACCAAGGGCTCGGGTTTCCACAGTCTGCCTGAGCTTCGGCTTGAGTTGCTCTTTTATTTCCACCAAAAAATTTTATCCAAACGCAATCTGATTGTGTTTCAGTTAAATCAGTTGTTCCAGGTGCCATAGTTCCACCGCATAATCCATCTGTAGTATTCCATCTGCCTCTATCTTTGAGATAATTAATAACTAAAACCCTACAAGCATCCATACCGATTGGACACCCTCCGCCATTACCAAAATTTCCAAACATTGAATAACAAACTAGCTGTATCTGTCCTTGGCGATGGGCTGATTGACCTACTGTATCGACAGTTATAGCTTCTAAACTTGGATTCCAAGGATTTTTAAATTCTGCAAAATGTTCCTTAACACTAAATAAAAAGTCATTACAAGTTGTTGTAGAACTAATTTTATTTCCAGTTGCGGTACCATCCGATTGTACCTCATTAACTGCACTTGAAAGTTCATTATTTGCTACTGTTAACTCGAAACCTACAGCTCTTGAGACTGTTTCATAATTTTGTATTGCAACTTTAATTCTTGCATTATTAACGTATCGATCATAACCAACAATTCCAACTCCGGCCAATACACCAATGATCGCTACAACAACTAATAATTCTACTAATGAAAAACCACTTTGTTTCATAAAACTTTAAATAATATAATTTTTTAACATTAACAATTAATAATCTGCTTCAGATAAAATAGAATTTGTAACTTTCCAAGCACCATAAACAGGATCAGTACTAGCTGAACTGTCGGCCCAACCACAATCAGATTTTTTTTGCGGCCAATTTGTTGAAAAATTTCCACCTCCTATATAAGCAACCATTTCTTTTGGATTGGGACCAGTTCCCTGTGAACCTCTATCGGTAAAATAAGTATGAACTCGAGCGGCAGCAGCTCCTGAACTTATAGCACATCCAGACCCTGAACCAAATCCACCATTTGTTAGATAACAATACATCTGAATATGGCCTTGTTTATGATTTGCTCTACCCTCAGTATCAATGGTTATTGCTTTTTTTCCTTTAACCCATGGATTTTCAAATCCATTTTCATTCGACTCAAAATGTTTTTTTAATGACCATACGAAATTATAACAGGTTGTATATTCTCCAACCTTTGAAGCAGTCGCTTCAGTAATCCCGGCAGTCGTTGGTGTACCATCTGTAGCTCTTTGGATCCAATTACCTGCATTATCTCTTTCTCTCATCGCAGATCCAAGTTGATTTGATAATATTGTAAATTCAGTTTCAACAGCACGAACAATGTTATTATGCATTTGTTCTAAAACTTTTCGTTTAGTATTTTCTACGTACCTGTCATAGCCAACAACTCCAACGCCAGCCAATACGCCAATAATTGCAACAACAACTAACAACTCTACTAATGAAAAACCCTTATTGCTCATGTACAAATTTTTAATAATATTGACGTCAAATTTCAATACCCAATATCGTAATGTCATCATGAAGTTTTTGATTTTCAATAATTAAAGATTGATTGATTGATGATATAATATGTTTTATTGGCCTATTTTTTAATTGATTAATTTTCTCTTTAACGCCTTCTCTTCCAAATTCTTTTCCAGAACGAAGTCTGCCTTCAGTGACACCATCAGTAAAAGTTAAAAAAAAGGCTTTCTCATTTTTTGGGTTATAGGTTTGTAAAACAAAGTCATTAAGTTCAATTTCCATCATTCCCATTGGAGGAGATTTGCTCTCGAGATCAACAAATGAACCATTATCCTTTGCAATCATGACTGGCTCATGTCCAGCGTTTATAAATTCGATAGCTTTAATTTTTTTATAATAAATTCCCATCACAAGGGTGACGAACATTCCTTGAGATGAGGTTTCGCATAATTCTTTATTTACTCTCCATGCAATTTTTTGGATATTTTTTTCTATTTTAGTTAAACTTCTAAAAAGAGCTGACGTTTTTGCCATTAAAATTCCAGCATGCATTCCTTTACCTGATACATCAGCTAAAATAAATGCATATCGATCGCTATCAATATCAATGCAATCATAAAAATCTCCAGAGACCCCTTTTGCAGCAATATTACTTGCATAAAAATTATCTGGAAAATAAGCTTCAGATGGAATTAAACTTTTTTGAACATCCGCAGCAACTTGTAAATCATGTTTTTCACGGTCTCTAAATTTTTTTCTTTCTAAAGAAGAATAAATTTTTGCTTTTAATAATGTACTATTAATTGGTTTAGTTAAATATTCATCAACACCAGCTTCTATACATCTCACAATCGTATCTTCTTCTTTAAAACCACTGATCATAATGACGGGAATATCTTTAAGTTTAAAACTTTGTTTCATTTCCATTAAAACTTCATAACCATTTTTTTTAGGCATTAACACATCAAGCAAAACAGTATCGTAATCAGATTTATTAAGTTCATTGATTGCCTCAACCCCATCAAAGCAAGTCATTGTTTTGTGCCCTTCTCTTTGCAATTGTCTCTCGATCATTTCGCAATTACTTTTATTATCATCAACAATTAAAATTTTACCTGTAATCAAATTATTCTTATCTTGCTTGGCCAAAGGTTTGATCATTGATGCAAGTTTTTTTAGAATTTCACTTTCTTCTGAATTTGTTTTTTGTTCTTGCGTTGATAGGTTTAATTGAACAAGCTGCTCTAAATTCGAATTAAATTTTTTTGTCTCTTCTAATAAATTTTTTATATCAAAATGATTTTGATGTGACGGATCAAGATCTTCTATAATCATTTCACTATAACCAAGAATAATATTTATGATATTTCTTAAGTCATGCCTTGTTTTTTTCTGAAATTCCAAAACTTCGTTGGATTCTAATTTTAAAACATCATCTGAAACTGCATGATTGATTTCATCGATAAGTTTTTTAGATGCATCAATAATTTTACTTAACTCATCTTCAAACTCACCAAGTGATCGGGAGACATTTTTTTCGTTTAAAATGTTAGCATATGATAAAATAATATTTGATGGCTCTAATAAACGCTGTTTAAGTGCTTCTATATTGTTTCTATCAATTGAAGACATATGCAATGATACTTAACATAATTGATTAATAATCTAAAAAAAATTTAGATTATAATGTTAAAAAAATAGGTAAATTAATATAAAGAATAATAATGCTAAAAGCACTTAAAGTACTCACTATTTCTATTTTTTCGTTATCTAGTTCCATTGCTTTTGCGTCAAACCTCATCTTGTTTGATAAACCAATCAAGGAATACAGAATAAAAAACTATGAGGGTGAAAATAAAATTAGTAGAATTAAAAGCTTAGATGATGAGGTTATCATCACTCATAAATCTAATAGCTCTGCATCTGGGCTATTTTACGATATAAATATAAATTTAAGAAAACAAGGTTATCGTTATTTAAATTTTGAATGGAAAGTTGAAAAATTTAAAAATACAGATGAGAAGAAGAAAAAGTTTCATGATTTTCCAGCTCGAGTTTATCTCACTTATAAAGATGGGATGATGCCATGGAACAAGTATTTTATTAACTATGTGTTTTCTAATACCAATTTAAAAAATACTCATTGGAAAAGTCCATATAACAACTTGTTTACCAAATCATATGATGTTGCCTTAAATGGTTATCATGATCCAGGTTTTTATTGGATAAAACATAAAGTAGATTTAAGAAATGATATTCAAAAATTTTGGAACATCGATATTGATTATTTGGAATCAATTGCCCTGATGGTTGATACCGATAATACAAAAACAAAAACTGAAACTTCTTTTAAAAATATTTATTTAAGTAAAAACTGATGCAATTTTTAAATAAAATAAAAATGAGCTTGTATCAAAAGCTATCCATATTGGTATTTTTGATATCAATGATGGCGATACTTGTTTTTGGAACTTTTACTTTCGTACAATATTCTAATGATGTCAAAAATGAAAAATCTTCTTTACTAAATAACCTAAGAGATAGACAGCTAGAAACGCTTAATGAATACTATAAAAGTTTAGAAAATTTAATTTTATCAAAAAGCCAATCGCTTGATACAAAAATGGCTTTGAGTGATTTTGAAAAATCTTACAAAGAAATTAAAATTACAGAATTTCAAAAAGAAGATTTAAAAAAAAATGTAAGAATTTTTTACGAGGATCAGTACAAATTTAGAATTCAAAATGAATTTAAAGATGTAGATCAAACCCAGTTAGATCTTTTCTTAAAAGTAGCTTACGCATTCGGAGAACAACAAGATCAAACACTTTATTTACAAAATGCCTATCTAAATAACCCTGATCACCCGACGGGTTTTAAAGATAAAATTTATTATTTAAACGATGGTACAAAGTATAACTTGGTAACCCATCCAAAATATCATGATAAGTTCAAGCAATTTAATGATTTAAATAATTTTTATGATGTATTTTTAATCTCTAAAGAAAATCTACAAATTGTGTATTCGGTGTTTAAAGAAACTGATTATGCCACAAGTTTAAAAGACGGTCCTCATAAAGATACAAATTTTGCTAAAATGGCAAAAAAAATTGTAAATGAATACGAAAGTAATGCGTTTAAAGAACCTGAAGTTTATTTTACAGATTTTGAAAGATACGGCCCCTCATACTTTGCGCCTGCTGCATTTGTAATGGCGCCCATTTTTACTGCAGATGGTGATTTTAATGGAGTATTTGCTGCGCAAATTAAAGCTGACAATTTAAATCGAGTGATGGCTAACAATTATCAATGGAAAAAGATTGGTTTAGGTCTTACTGGAAACTCTTATCTTGTTGGTGAAGATTTATTACTAAGATCAGACCTTAGATTATATATTCAGGATAAAGAAACATTTTTTAAATCAATTACCGATCAAAATAACAAAAAAAATATAAATAGAATAAAAAATTTAACCACTTCAAATCTTCTTTTAAAAGTTGAAAACGAGTCTGTTGATATGGCTTTTGATCGTGAGACTGGACTAAGAGTTTCGTCTAATATTCAAAATAAAGAAGTCTTATCATCTTATACTTTGTTTGAGTTTAAAAACATTAAGTATGCTCTTGTTACTGAAATGCAAACTAGTGAGCTCTTTGGACCAATTCGAAACCTATTTATTAATATGTCATCTGCAGTTTTGGTTGCGCTGTTACTGGCATTTGCTTTAACGACCTATTTAATCTTAGGTCTATTAAAACCATTAAGGAAGCTAATTGAAGTCTCGGAGAGAATTAAGCTTGGATATTATAGTGAAAGAGCGCGCGTTCAGACAAGAGATGAAATAGGTGAATTATCTAAGTCATTTAATGAAATGGTAAATGCTGTTGAAACAGATGTCATCCGAAGAGAAAAAGATAAACAAACTGTAAGTGTTTTAAAAGAAGAGGCTGAACAAGCAAACAAAGCAAAGAGTGCTTTTTTGGCTAACATGAGCCATGAACTTAGAACTCCGATGAATGCGATTATTGGTTATAGCGAAATTTTAACTGAGGATGCAACAGATAATCAGCATCAAGAATATATTCCTGATCTTAAAAAAATTAATTCTGCTGGAAAACACTTACTTCAATTAATAAATGACATTTTAGATATTTCTAAAATTGAAGCTGGGAAAATGGAGCTTGATATACAAGATATTAATTTTACCTCATTAGCTCAAGAAGTAGCAGATACAAGCAATGCACTTGTTACCAAAAATGGAAACACCTTAAAAATCATAAAAGATGAAAGCATCCAAGGTATCACTGGTGATAGTGTCAAAATTAAACAAATTCTATTTAACTTAATTTCCAATGCTGCAAAATTTACAGAAAATGGAACGATTACGTTAGGTTATAAAACCTATCAATATGATAACAATTTTTTAAGTTTTTATGTTCAAGATACTGGAATAGGAATTGAAAAAGATAAAGCTGCAAAAGTATTCGAAGAATTTGGTCAAGCAGATAGCTCCACAACAAGAAAATATGGTGGAACAGGGTTAGGATTATCTCTTGTTAAAAAATTTAGTGAGTTAATGGGTGGATCAATAAAACTTGAAAGTGAAATTGGAAAAGGATCAACGTTTACAGTAACTATTCCAAAAAATATATCAACGTCTGAGAGCATTACAGAAGATGTAAAAAATAATGAAGAGATTGAAACTGGAAAAAAAATAATTTTAGTTGTTGATGATGATAAATCAGCAAGAGATTTAATTAAAAGAAACTTAGAAAAAGAAGGGTATATTGTCTTGACTGCTTCAAATGGAGATGAGGCAATAGAAATTGCAAATCAAAAAAATCCTCATTTGATCACCCTTGATATTATGATGCCTAAAAAAAGTGGTTGGGAAACCCTTAAAGCATTAAGAGAATATATAAAGTTTAAAGATACCCCTGTGATTATGATCTCTATGTTAGATGATGACAATACTGCAAAAGGATTAGGTGCAGACGATTATTTAAAAAAACCAGTCGACCGAAATAAATTAATTGATGCAATAACAAAACAAAAAGAAAAAATGAAAAACAATAATATTATGATTATTGATGATCTAAAGGATAATCGTGATATCGTAAAAAGACATTTGAAAGATTATAACTTTAATTTTTCAGAAGCACATAATGGTAAAGATGCGATTGAAAAGCTTCACGCCAAACCAGTTGATGGAATTATTCTGGATTTGATGATGCCTGTAATGGATGGATTTGAATTTTTGACAAGAATTAAAGAATATAATCAATTAAAAGATATTCCGATTATCGTTCTTACTGCAAAAGATTTAAATTCTGATGAAGTCATAAACATCGAAAAAGATGTATCTTTAATTATTCAAAAAACTGATCTTGGAGAAAGGGTAATAAAAGAATTAGTAAATAACTTAGTTATAGAAAAAAACTAATTTTTTTTATCATCTGAACCAAGTTGTTGTTTTTTTAAAATATCTTGAATATTTCTTCCATTTCTCTCAACAACATAAAGAATTCTTCGAAGACCAATTTCAATTCGATAAACTAAAAAAATCAAAATAACAACAACCAAAGATATGAATATTAACTCTGCCATTAAGATATAAATTTATTAATTTTTTCTAATAATCTTGGAAGTTCAACTGGCTTTGTATCAAATTCATCACAGCCAGCATCTAAACATTTTTTTTTATCAGACTCTAGCGCGTGTGCAGTTAAAGCAATGATTGGAGTTTTTATTCCCTCTGATCTTAATTTTTGCGTAATTTCCCAACCATCCATCTTTGGCAAGCTCATATCCATTAAAATCACATTATAATTTGGCAATTTTCCTTTATTATAACCCTCTTCACCATCTATCGCCATATCAACTTCAAAACCTTTTTTTATTAATCGTCTCGATAACATATCTCTATTCATCTCATTATCTTCAACTAAAAGTATTTTTGCCATAAATTAATTATATATGAATTTAAAAATTTCTAATAGACTAATAATCCGCGTCAGTGGAGATCATATAATTTGTTCCAATCTCCCAAGCAATTCCACCATTTGTTGATCCGCATAAAGTTTCCCCCGCAGCTGGCTGCATAAACGGACCGTTGGCAAAACCTGTAGCTCCATTGTTATCCCAAATCTGCGATGATGAATAGCCTGCTCTAGTTAAATTAGTTAAACCTCTATTGTAAGAAATTCCAATTATTGAACTATCAGCATTTGATCTGGCGACAAATTCTGAAGAGTCTCCGGACTCTGTATAGCCTTCAGATGCATATGTTGTTCCGTCTCTATAATGTGCATAGACTTGAAAATTTGAACTCTCAACTGGACAATTCCATCCTTTTCTAAAACCGTTACCACTTGGCGTAGAGCGATTACACATAATTTGAACCATACCTTTTTTATGCTGACCACGATACTCGGAGTCTACTGTAATCATTTTTTTATTAGGAAACCATGGATTGACCATGTCTTTGAAATGCTCTTTCACCGAAAAAACAAAATGTGCACAAGTTGAACTAGTTGAAATTTTATTTCCTGTTGCAGTACCATCTGGAGCTATTTCATTCATTGCTGAAGATAGTTCGTTTGAGATAACAGTGTATTCAAAATCAACTGCTTTTAATATGGTTTGAACATTTTGTTCAAAAACTTTCAACTTAGCGTTTTCAACATATCGGTCGTACCCTACAACTCCAACCCCAGCTAATACGCCAATAATGGCCACAACAACTAAAAGTTCAACTAAAGAAAATCCTTTTTGCATTAAATGTAATATATAGACTAACTTCCTGGTGTATATGCGGCATCAGTATCAATCGCATCTGCACCGGTATGCCAGTTACCATGTTCAGTTTGACTCCAGCCACAATCTGCTTGAGCAGATGCTACATTATTTATAAATGTGCCAATTGATTTATGTGAATATTTAGGATTTACATTATCATTTTTACTTTTTGGATCATAATAAACAATCACTCTAAATCTTGCTTGTATCATTGGACACCCTCCACCAGATCCATATCCCCCACTGGACTTATAACAAAAAAAAGAGATCATGCCTGGTTGATGTGTTGTCCATCCAGCATTATCAACTGTTATACTTGTTTTGTCTGTTCTGTATGGATTTTTAAATGCATCATTATCTTGATTTAAAAACTTTTTCATTGAAACTAAAAATTCATGACAAGTTGTATCGCCTGAAATTTTGTTACCAGTTGCAGTACCGCTAACATTATATTCATCTACAGCGCTACCCAATTCATTTCTTACAATAGTCGCCTCCGTTTCCATCATTCTCAAAATCTTTTCATAGTTCTGGTCTAAAACCTTTCTTTTTGTACTTTCAACATATCGATCATAACCAACAACTCCTACTGAAGCTAGCACCCCTATAATTGCAACTACAACCAATAACTCTACTAAAGAAAATCCTCTTTGATTCATAATTATCTCTATAGCAAAATTTATCTTATTCTCCAAGATACCGGGGTTAAAATTACTTTTTCTCTAGCAGAAAGATTTTTTGTAAATCCGTGGGTTTCATTAAAAAGTGGATTTGTATAATTAAGCTGAACTCTAACTCTTCTTACTCCTGGAGTATAAGTTTCTGGATTGTTGCCACAGTCATGCTCTTTACCGCAACTATCATAAAAAACATTGGTCAAACCCTGTTTAAATTGATCCATAGTAATTCCAGCTTGTGGTGTAATTCGAAGCGGTGTTGCATTACCATCAAAAGCTTGATTTACCGTCCATCCCGTTGGAATATTGGTAATATGAATACGATCCTCATTATTCATATAAATTGAATTTGAAGAACCATCAGTGAAAAAATTAAATTCTACGGTATTAGGAACTTGAGTTTGAGTAAAACCATAATCTGCAAGTGTAGTTCCAACCTCTCCTTCGGTACCAATATCACCTTTTACCACAGGGGCAGAAACAATTGATTCTAATGGTATAAGTTGTCCATCGGGTCCTCTACCGCACGATAAAATTCTGTAATAAGCAACATCCTCACCTGGAGGAACGTTTATCTCTGGAGTATCATTATGATCAGTTACTAACGGGTATTTTGCAAATGTTGATTGCCATTTTGTTTGATTGTCACCTGTCAAACTAAGTCCCATGACAGTTAAATGATTTTTGTCAGCATCAGCTTTGGTCGCATTATCATTTACAGTACTCCCGCTCCCTTCATTAAATTTATAATAACTCACCAAATTAGGTTCTGATCCTGTTAACCTTGTTCTATAATTATCAGCTATGTTTGATTGTGTTCTTGAATTGCTCCAAATTCTAACTTCCGTAATATTACCTAGCCAAGGCACACCTTGAAACTCTACACCATTGTTTTTTGCTGTAGTAACCGTATCTCCTGTCGTCCCTTCATCAAAACCATTAAGCCCATTACCAATAACTAATGGTAAATAATCTACACTCGTATCACCATCATCATTTTGATTTGGTAACAAATTCGATCCACTTGCGTCTGTTCCATAACTTGTGTCATTATTTGTAAAACTTGCGTTCCAAGTGCCAGTTAATGATCCGTTTTGATATATTCTAGTATTACCTGTTCCAGATCCTCCGTCCCAAACCCAGGCAAGATGTGTCCATTGTTTTCTTACGACATTTAAATTATTTGCAGGGTCAGTTGATGATAATTCGTATGCACCAATTCTTGGAGAATATTTATGATCGTAAGAATTATTATTAATTACTTTTAAAACAACATCCCAGTACCGTCCGTACTCCCAGGCATGCATATTATAATTCACATCATCCTTGTCGTTATAAACCCACATTTCAACTGTGAACTGATCATCTGGAAAATCTTTAAACTTTCTTACATAAGCACCTGAACGTGATTCACCTAAACCATTTGTAGCTCCGCCAGGACCAAAACCGCCAAAATATAAAGATCTGATATTATCAGCATATCTTTGAACAAAAACTTCATATTCTATGCCAGCAAATTTAGAATCTGTTCCTAAATTACCTTTGATCCATTTGGTAAAATGAATATCTTTTGTACTATCTGTGTAGCCATGACGGTTTAGGCATTGGTTATTCGAATTATCAATGTGCGAATTATTTTGGATATCAAGTAAAGAAAACTGATCTTTATTCATCTCTGTAAGTAACCAGTTCTTCGCTGCCTGAACACCTGTTTCTGATGCAAGTTTGATTTGCTGATACACACTATTTCTTGTCGTAGATTTTAATGCATTATCATAATAAAAATTCATTGATGCTGTCATCAAAGAGAGTGCAGCAACCACTGCAATTACAAAAACAAGAACAAAACCTTTTTGATTATTTTTCATTAATAACTCACATTCCTCATAAATGCTGCAGCATTATATTTTTCAACAATTTTTTTTCCAGGATCTTCAAGTTCAATATCAAAATTTAAAATATTATTTTTTTTTTGAATTTTAAATTTTTTAAAATTTTTAGCTACCGGTTCCCAAGATAAAGGCATAGTATCATCATCATTTAAGTTACAGTTATTAGAATCATAAACTCTTTTTTTTAAAATAGTTTTTTCAGTATCACTGGATTGTTCAGTTCCAATTTCATATTCAACGATTTTTCTTTGAACTGTTCCATCATTATTTTCATGATCAAAACAAGCAGAAACACGATCTGCATCATTGCCATCAGAAACTGCGTTATTTGAAGTGTCAAATAATCGAATTGCATTTGCGTCCGTTATATCTGAAGTAGAGTCTATGTGTTTGTACCCCGCCATTCTTAAATCTAGTTGTAACGAATGAATTGCAAATCGTACTTCTTGTTTAATAACGCTATGATTTAGTTGTCTTACAAATGTTTGTTGGAAATTGTTATAAATAAAATAGGCAGTACCCATCACAATAGTTGAAATTATCACGGCCATCAATGCTTCAGCTAATGACATACCCTTTTGAAATTTAGGATTATTATTAAGAACCATTGGTATAATGTCTCCTAAATATCTCTGTGATATTATCTTGTTTAATTGTAATTGTAACTTGAGTCTTATTGACGGATGTAAATTGATCTACTCCACTGACTTGATCTGTTACCCCATCATTATTATCGTCAACGGGAATATTTACGGTAACCTCATCAACCTCAATTAACCTCTTATCATCTGTTAGTGCACGACCTAAATGATTGTTTAAAAGATCGCCCCACTTTTCTAAACTTGTAACTAGATCTGATGACAAAGAGGATTTGTAAGTACTGTCTTGATACTTTAATAAGTCTAAATCATCATATGGATCCAAAGATCCATTTGCATTTAAAGTGAATGTAAGTTTAGCGTTAGCAACAGCATTACTAGCTAAACTTAGGTTTGGTGATGTATCTGGAATATCTGACCTTTTTACAGTTAAAGTTGATCTTGTATTTGTTAAACTTGTAGCAGCTGTAATTTCATAAGTGCCAGGTACTCCAGCTATTACAAATCGATCTCCAACTTCAGGAACTGATGTTAAGGCACTAATCACAATTGATTGAGTTGATCCTCCAGAGGGATTTGTATTTTGAAAAACAACTGGATCTCCATATTGATTTGGTTTTGGTGCATAAACTGCATTCAATTCTTCAAAAACTAAATCTACAGCATAAGCTGCTTTGTCAAATTTTCTAAGAAGAGTGAAACGTTTTTCTTGCTCAGACTGCAATGTCATAAACACAATAACTGATACCGCAAGTATTGTTGAAGCGGTAATGGCTTCAATAATGGATAAACCTTTTTGTTTTTTAAATTTATTTTTAATCAATCCTATCTCCAATATTAAAAAAACCTGATGAATACACATTTAAAAAATCAGCTTTACCACCTGCTCGGTTTGAAGCAGTTATTGATCCTCTAGCATTTTCAGGCATGGTTGCATTAGGTAATATACAAAAATAATTATTTGCATTTGATACAGCAGTGCAGTTTCCTGTTAATGATGTACATTTTTTTATCGTAAAATGCTCAAGGTCTTTCGTTAAATCATCAACTTTAGCACCATTATTTCCTACTCCAGAAAAACTTGAACAAGGTGGAGAAGAGTCTTTGTGAAATTCTGTATTAAAACGATTTAAACTTTCATCTCTATACACTTCTAATTCAGCAGTATTATCTGTATCATTATTTACAATCTTAATTCGATATGCATTTCCATCCTCCATGGCCATTTGTCGAACCAAATTAAATTGAGACCTAACAATTGAAATATCTCCTTGATAATTTTCACTAACACCAAAATTATTTATTGCTGGGAGGCCAATTCCAACGACAATTGAAGCAACTGCAATAACAACTAATAATTCGAGAATACTAAAACCATTGCGATTCATATTTATTATAGTATGTTTTTTTATAATGAATTGGTCAATTTTAAAAACTAAGTTTTTCCTTCGGGTTTACCTTATGGTAACTTTTTCATGCATGGTCAATATGGTTTCGGGAAAAATTTTACTAATTTCGATGAAACATTTTATAATCGCTTCCAAAGTAGGATTGGTATGTGCCGGAGGCTTTGCATTAGTTACCTTGCTAACTTCTAAACTTATGCAGAATAAATATTTTTTAGCAGGGTACGTTTTTTTAGCTACTGGGATAATTGATTATTTTACCCATCCAACACATTTTGGAGCTCACTACACTGAAGCGGTTACAACTGGACTTGGAGCAGCTTTAATATCTATTATAGTTTCTTTTATTTTAGATAAAAAAAATCAGCCAACAGCCTGACCCACGCTGAATATTGGAAGGTACAAGGCCACCATCAATAAACCTATAATAGCACCAATTACCACAATCATTAAAGGTTCGATGATTGATGATAAAGCGGCAACAACACCATCAAATTCTTCTTCATAATATACAGCAATAGATTTAAACATTTCTTCCATATTTCCTGTTTTTTCACCAACCGCCGTAAGTTGGGATAAAGCCAGAGGAAATACATGTGTTTCATTTTTTAATAGTTCTGACAATGTCTGACCTGTTACAATTTTTTTTGAAATTCTCTCTATAGCATATGCAAAAACTAAATTAGTTGTGACTGTTTGAGCAATTCTTAAAGTTTCTATAATGCTTACACCGGCTCTCGTCAGGTTTTCCATAATCATACACATTCTGGAAACTGTAGACTTGATAATTAAATCTCCAAATAAAGGAAATTTTAAAAATCTTTTATGCATCATGTGCCTAAAACTTTCAATGTTGTTATATAAAAATTTGTAAATAAACCTGACTACAAAAATAGTAATTGCAATTCTTAATATATTACCTCCATCTGCAATAAACCGACTTGC
Organism: Candidatus Pelagibacter sp. HIMB109; assembly: GCF_052048155.1. NCBI lineage: Bacteria > Pseudomonadati > Pseudomonadota > Alphaproteobacteria > Candidatus Pelagibacterales > Candidatus Pelagibacteraceae > Candidatus Pelagibacter > Candidatus Pelagibacter sp. HIMB109. The sequence continues at coordinate 38,049 of NZ_JBNAIK010000007.1, read as the reverse complement.
ATCTACTATAATTAAAGTTGGACCAGGTAATTTAACTCCCATATTTGCATACATCTTTTCAAAGACTGGAACTACTTTCCATAACATGAATATGGTAATTGTGGTTGCAACTGTAAGAAGCATGATTGGGTAAAAAAGAGCGCTTTTAATACCTGATTTAATTTTTTGATTTTTCTCTAAAAGTTCAACTAGCTTAATTAAAAATTCATCTAACTTACCACTAGCTTCTCCTGCTGAAATCATATTAATATATATATTATCAAAAATTTTTGGATGTTTTTTAAAAGCATCTGTTAAGTTCATTCCAGAATTTAAATCTTTAACAATATTATGAGCTGTCATTTTCATTTTCATATGTACAGTTTGATCTCTAATCATCATAATAGACTCTAAAATTGGAAGGCCGGCCTTAATCATGGTTGATACTTTTTTTGTAAATTGAAGTAGTTCTTTCGCTGGAACAGTTGCCCAGGGTCCAAAGTTTAAATAAATCTGACCACCTTTAAAAATAATTGGTGCATTACTTACTGGAATATCAACAATCTCATTAGTTTTATTTTTACTTGCAGTTGCTTTTTTTATTCCAGTTACAATAATTTTTTTTTGTCGAAGAGCTAAAGAAGCTGCTTTTGGATCAGAAGCGTTAATTTCTCCATTAACCCTTTTTCCAGCCTGGACACCTGAGTATGCAAATGTTGCCATAGACTATGTAACTAATATCCTTGAATATTCATGGATATCAATTACTCCGCTTTTAATGAAACCACGACCAATATCTTGCATGGTTTTAAAACCACCTTTTACGGCAACCTCCAGGAGTTCATCACCTCTAGCATCTCTTAAAATTGCAGATTCCAATTCCGGCGTTTTTTTTAAAACTTCATAGATTCCTTGACGACCTTTGTAGCCAGTGTTGTTACACTCTCCACAACCTTGTCCTTTTTTGGCTTTAAATGTTGATAGCTCTTCTTGTTTAAAACCTAGTTTTAATAAACTTGGTTCAGTAGCCTGATCATCTTCAACTAAACAACTTTGACATGATTTTCTTGCAAGACGCTGAGCAACAATAAGGGTTAATGCAGACGCAACCATAAAATTTGGAACACCCATATTTGTCAATCTTACTACAGTTGATACAGCGTCATTAGTATGAAGCGTACTTAGAAGTAAGTGACCAGTCAACGCTGCTTTGATTGCAATATTTACAGTATTTTTATCCCTGATCTCTCCAACCAATATAACTTCTGGATCTTGTCTTAAGAATGATTTTAAAATGCTTTCAAAAGTTAATCCAATTTCTTCATTGGCTTGAACTTGGCCCACACCTTTTAGATAAAATTCAACTGGATCTTCTGCAGTCATGATATTTTTTCCAGGACTATTAATTTTTTTAATACAGCCATAAAGCGTTGTACTTTTACCACTCCCTGTTGGTCCGGTTACAAGTACCATTCCTTGTGGCGCGGTTATTGCACTCACTAAATTTTTATAATCTTCAGGATCAAGTCCTATCTGTTCGAGACCAAGATCAGGGCCAGCTGCAAGTAAACGCATAACAACTCGCTCACCTTCTTTTGCTGGAAGACAAGAAAATCTCACGTCAATATCTTCATCATCTGCACTTTTAGGTTTTGGATTTTTAAATTGTAATTTACCATCTTGGGGCAAACGCCTTTCAGAAATATCACATCCCGCCATGATTTTAAGTCTGGTAATTATGGCATTATAATTTTCCATTAAAAAACTAGTAAACTGAGATTGCTCTTGTAATACTCCATCTTTTCTAAAACGAATTCTAGCTTCGCCTCGTCTATAAGGCTCGATATGAATATCTGAAGTACCTGTATTAAAAGATTCTAATAATATTGCATCAACAAAAGATACTACATCACCTTCGCCAGGCTTAACACCTCTTGCACCTGGTATTTTAATACCTTGAGCCATAGGTTTAGGTTTTGTGGCAGATTGATCTGGTCCACCTGTAGACTTTAAAGCCTCAACAACTACTTTAAACTTTTTCGCACTTTCAATATTTGAAGGTTTGGCAACATAAATTTCTATGTTACAACCAGTCATACTTTTCATCTTGCTTGATAATGTTGATTTGGTTGGATCAAAAATCGCAACTTTCAAAATTTTTCCAACTAAATCAAATGGTATTATTTCATTTTGTTGAATAAAATCTTTTGGTAATTTTGCTAACGCTTCTTTTTTTACAGTTTGTTCAGTTAACTGAATTTTTCTTAATGCATAATTTCTTGAGATTGCCGCTACAATATCATCTTCTGTAATTTTTTTATCTTCAATTAAATAATGCAAAATTCCAAGTGGTACTTTGCCATTTCCATCGTGTTTTTTCTTGGCCTCTGCAATCATTGGATCAGATAATTTACCCATAGTTTTTAGAAGGGCAGAAACTTTTAAACTTATTTCAGGAGTAATTGACGGCATGTTGAAAATATAAAGATTTAGCTAATTTATACAATATTAGCAGTAACAAATATTAACAGCTGAGATTTAGTATCGCTTTTAGTCTTCTTTTTAAAAAACTCACCCAAAACAGGAATTCTATGCAGTAAAGGTACAAATATAATATCGTCTTGTTTTGTATTTTTGTAAACTCCACCTAAAATAGCAACATCTCCATTATTTAACACCACCGTTGAAGTAACATTCTCCGTATTTTTAGGTGTGTTAGCATCTGTTCCTCCCTGGCCAAGAGAATCGTTCGCTAGAGAAATTTGCAATCTTACCTTATCGCCAACAATTGTTGGAGTTACTCCAAAATTTAATGTGAAATCTAAAGTTTCAAAACCACCGGCATCCCCTCCAGAAGCAGGGACTGATCTTACTTGCTGGGTACCTTGACTAATGGTTGCCTGTTGGCCATCTATTGCAAAAATCTTTGGATTAGAAATAGTTTCGGAATTTGTATCAGATACTGATGCGGCTATAGTTGCTGATAACAAAGCTCGACCAATACTTCCAATAATTAGTGTTCCTCCTTGCAAAGTTGGAGCGGTTAAAGACGTATCAGCACTCGGACTTGGTGTTCCAACTTCTAATTGGTTACCCTGAGGGTTAGTTGCACCAATTATAGTTCCGATACCGCTTTGATTACCTCCTCTAAAATCTCCAGCTGCAGTCGAGCTTATCATCTCTAAATTTGCATCAAACTTTTTTGCAAATCCATCCTCGGCATTCACTATAAAAGCTTCAATCATGACTGATTTACGTTCAATATCAATTTTATCTAAAAGTTTTTCAGTTTGATCCAACTGTTGTTTAGTTCCAGTAATAATTAGTTGATTATTAATAGCATCATTTGTTACTGATAAACCATCAACTACAGCATTTAAACTTGCAATTAAATCCTGTGATGTTTGATTAAAAACTTTAAAAATTTCTGTAGAGGTTTCTTCTTCTACAGATTGAGTTGCGGTTCCAGTTACATCTGTAGCTGAGCTGACTGGTGCAGTTGATACACTATCATTTCCAAGAGACTCTAAATTTTTATTTATTGTATTTGTGTTATCAATATTTTGTTTTTCTAAATCTATAAATTTCTTTTTCGTATGCACTCTTAACATTCCAGATGATTGATCATGTAACATTACAAGATTATTCATTTCCAGAATTGCATAAACTGCTGAACCCCATTTAATATCTTGAAAGTCAACTGTGATATTTCCGCTTACCTCGTCTCCAATGATGAGGTTTCTTTTTGCAATACTAGAAAATAATTTAAGGGCCGATCTGATACTCATTGAGTCAAACTTCAAAGTTACAGGAATTGTCTCAAGAGTTTTGATTGGTAAATTTAAATCAATAATATCTTTTGGCCCTGAAGAAACTTCAGTGACCGAAGGCTGATCTATAGGAATTCTTCTTTTTGAAGTTGCTTTCTTTTTAGATTTAAACGAATTAACCTGCTTTAAAAACTCGTCTGAATTTTTCTTTAATTCTTTAATTGAATTCTTTACATCAAAATTTTCAATATCTTGCTTAGTTGTTTTATCATCTCTTTTAGAGGCCATATCAGGTCTCTTTTTTCCGCAAGAAGCCGTGAAAATCAAAAGTACAGATAAAGTTAAAACAAAAATTTTTCTCATTATCTAAATAAATCCTCTACATTCGTTATTGAGTTTTCTTCGCTTGAAGCTGACTCTTGCGTCGATGGTGTTTGGGCTGCAGATGATGCTTCAGAACCTGGCTCAGCCGAAGTTTCTCCAGTTGGAGTAGCTGCAGTGCCTGTTGAAGAAGGTACAGTAGGTACTTGGGGTATTGATGCAACTTGATTTACAATTGGTGCATTAATTTGAAATGAAAACTCTTCATAATTTTCTAAAACTTTCATTTCGTGGTTTGTGATTTTAACAATCTTACCACCGTTTTTCCCTAACTTATCTCCTTCTCTAACCATAAATTGATTTCCACGAATTTCAATAATTGCTAAATTTTTTGGATTAATTGTATAATTTAATAAACCTCTTTTTGTTTTCATGATTTCTACATTTAAAACCGGGTTCACAAAGATAGGTATCTTTACATATTGTCCTTTATTCAATTTATCATTTCTCGAAAGGTTATTTATTTTTAAAACTTCCTTCTTGGTTCTGTTAAATTTTTTGGAAATTTGCTCTATAGTTTCCTCGGAATTAGTTCTGTAAACATAAAAAGGTAACAACAATTTTTCACCTAATTGAAGTTCATCACCAGGCATCAAATTATTAAAACCAATTAAATCTTTTAATTCTAAACTATAAATTTCAGCAATCATTTCTAAAGATTGACCTTTTTGAACTTTATGTACTCTTGCAGGTAAAGTTATTCTGGTTCCCATAATAAGTTTTGAACCAGGAACAATTGAATTTGCGATTTTTAATTCTTGAGACGCATAACCATATCTTGCTGCAATACTTTCGATGGTATCATTTTGATTAACAATATGAGTAGTTTTTATGTTCCCATAATCAACTTTTTGAGCCGATCCTTCTCTATTGAACGCAACCATATTTAAATCTTGAGCTGCATTAAGGGCTGTTCCTTTTAATGTATACTCAACTAAATCGTAAGCAATTAATGGATTAGGCGCTAATATATTTCCAATCGGTTCAAGCTTGCTTAACACAGGTTGTGATACAGGTTGCTGCACTTGATTTACTGGAATTTCAGTTTGAGAAACTGCCTCTTGCTGAGTGGCATCATTATTTTCTGCTGATTTTTCTTTGTTGTTTTCATTTTCACTTGATGCCTGATTAAGCTCGCTGCCATCACCTAAACTTCTTGTAAAAGGGTCCTCCACATTCGCGAGTAAAGCTTTGTTTGAAAATATAAATATAATAAAAAGTAGTAATAAAATTTTTTTAATCATAATTATTTTTTCTTAATAATTTTATCTAACACTTTAAAGTTATCAAATTTCTCACCTTCTATCGGTGCCATAGCAATAGTTGCTGAGAATTTTTTTGTAATATCTTCATTGGGTAAAGTCTTTGGAGCGCTCTTTCCTTTTTCACTATAAAGAATAGTTCTGTCTTGTTCAGTGAAATTGGTAACGTTATTTACTTTTGCTTCTTTTACAATTTCAGCTGCAGAAAACTTATCAATCATTTGAATGATAGACTGGTCATCTTTAGCAACACCGTCTATTTCAACTCGTCTTTTGTCATTAATTTCAAATTTTGTTAATCTTACATTTTCTGGAACATTTGTAGATAAAGATGCTATTAATTCAGCAGTCGTTTTTTTATTTTCACCAAAATAATTTGAGGTGCTGACTTGTCCAGTTATCTTTCCAACTTTACCCTGGAAAGCTTGGACAAGCTGTTCCTTAGATTGAACATCTTGTGTTATTCCAGCTAATTTAGAAATTTCCGACGAATTATCTAAAATTGTAAAAAGACTTCCAACAACTAAATGAATGCTTCCAAAGAAAAAAATTAAAAAACTTATCACATAACAATATTTAGAAAATGAATTTGCTTTTCTATTGATTTTTAATTGGTCGGCTCTTGGAATTAAATTGAAATCATACATCTGATTTTCATTAACGACATTATAAGCATTTAACTTTCTTACTCCCGCACCAATACAATTAATTGTTTTTGATTTATTTGGTAAAGCATCTAAATATTTTTTTTCATCATCTTCAAATGTTATACTTTCTTCAGGATCGTAAGTTTTAATAACTACTTCCCCAAATTGTTTCTCTAATCCGGCAAAGAGATTTTTTGTTTTAGGTTTGTCCGTTACAACATTTACCAAAGAAATTGGTTCACATTCATACTGAGTTTCAAACTCAACTAAGCCTTGTTTAATTTGTGATGCGAGACGATCAAAAATCTCATCCCAAAATTCAGTTGTAACATCTTCAATATCCTCAATCGTATCTAAAAGCACCTGATCTGCTTCAACAATATTAATATCTGAAATATTCAAACCTTTATTAGAACAAACAGTTAAATAACTATTATCTTTACTGTAATTAAAAATAGCAACAGGACTATCAAATCCTTCTTTTCCAAGTGAAGCGTATAGTGCATTTATTTGAGATGCAGGATTAATATCAATGATAATTGGATTAAGTCCTGCTAATCTGAAAATATTAACATAAGCTTCAACTAATTTTTTTTCAATTGTAACGAGAGCAACATTCATAACGCCTAATTCTTCATTAGATGAAATGATTTGATAACTTGTTTCAAACTCCTCTAAAGTCTCAGGTGTTTCATCAAACTGTTCCCAAAAGCCCCCAAGACTAACTGTCTCTGCTAAGTCCTTCGGATCCATAAGTGGAATTTGAAGATTATAAAAAGTTGTGCTTAATTTATCTAAAGTAATCGCAACATCTTTGGTTTTAGTATCAATAGAATCTAAGCAGTTTTTTATTTGATCACTCAGATAAGTTGATGCTGAATAAATATCTTGATCTTTTCCAATTCCTGCAATTTGTTGATAGGTATAATCTTTTACCTGCCAAATTTTTTTCTTATAAACAAGTTCGATTAATTGAATTTCATTGTCTTTGAAAGCAACACCTAAAATTTTTTCTCCATTTAATGAGATTTTTCCTAATTTTTGAAAAATAGGTTCTAAATTTTTATTTAATAGTTCAGTTATGTTAGCCATCTCTATTTAAAAACAAATCAACTATGCGTTGTAAATGTAACATTAGTTAATTAGTGTTTATTTTCAATGCTTTTATTGGTAATGCTAGATTCTTGAGACTCAAATTAATGTTGTTAATCAAAGGTTTTAGACTGTCATGTTAGAAGGCTTACTTCGGGACTTACCTAAGCAATACGACTTATCCGATATTCATATCAGATCGAATCAACCCATCGCGATAAGAGAAAATGGTGAAATAAAAGTTTTTAATGAAAACGTAATTAAAAGAGAAGATTTAGAAAGTTATTGGAAAAAAGCGTTAGATAAATCTCAATTTGATTACTTGATCAATAATGGAGATTTAGATTTTGCAATTGTTGTTGATGGACAAAGATTTCGTGCCAACGGTTATTATTGTTCTTATGGACCAAGTATGGTGCTCAGAAAAATTGTAACTGAAATTCCTGATATTAATAAACTTGGACTACCTGAAGCGGCACATGTTGCTATCACTCATAAGACAGGTTTAGTTTTAGTTACAGGTCAAACTGGATCTGGTAAATCAACTTCGCTTGCTGCAATGATTGATCAAATCAATTCAAACCGTGCAGAAAATATTATTACCATTGAAGATCCGATAGAATTTGTTCACCCTGCAAAGAAAAGTATTATTTCGCAAAGGGAAGTTGGAAAAGATACAGGTAGCTTTGCACGAGCATTAAAGTCTGCACTAAGACAAGATCCTGATGTTATTCTTGTGGGTGAGATGAGAGATTTGGAAACTATTTCTTTAGCATTAACTGCTGCCGAAACAGGTCACTTAGTTTTTGGAACATTACACGCAAGTAATGCAGGATCAACTATTACAAGAATACTTGACGTATTTCCTGCCGCACAAAAAACTCAAGCTCAAACTATGCTTGCGGGATCAATTAGACTAGTAATGTCTCAACAATTATTAAAAAGAAAAGGTGGCGGAAGAATAGGTTGTCATGAGATTATGACAGGGACACCAGCAATAAGAAATTTAATTCGTGAAGGAAAAGTTGAACAAATTCCATCTACACTTCAAACATCTGCAAAAGATGGGATGTTTACGATGGAAAAATGTTTAGAAGGCCTCAAACAAAAAGGTCTAGTTGAATAATTATTTTTTTATGTCTGGTTTTTCAACAAAACGTTGTTGAGGAAATTCAGCTGTAAAAGTTCCAGTTCCTTTGCACTGATTTTTAGTATTTTCTCCTCTGCCCCGATTATCCGTAGTTGCTTTTGGTAATGTAGAACCATTACAATCTAAATCTAATTGGACATTGCCAACAACTTTTACAGTAATTTCCTTAAATGTTATTCCTTTGGCAACTGTTTCTGTGCTAAAGTTATTATAAATAAAACTTGCAAACAAAAATGCAAAAAAAGCTAATGCAAAAACTTTTAAATCTCTTTTATTCATCAATACTTATTTTAATAACAATGCTTTTATTTAGCAATCAATCTTTTGCTAATATTTATGGAATAGATTGTTCAAATAAAAAAGGGACAACAAAATGGGTTTATTCCTTTAAGAGAAAAGCTATCGTTTTATATGAGCAAGATAGCAAAAAAACTAAAGTTAAATTTGAAATTAAAAAAGAAACTCCAAGCTTTTTAGAAGCCAAAGGAACATTAAATGACTTTAAAACAACAGTTACCTTTGATATTGGAAAAAAAGAAGTCACTGTTTTACAATCAGCAATTCAAGGTAAGAACTATTTCATGCAGTGTTCTGAGCCAAAAGTTTTAAAGCAAGAATAATTAAAATGTTAAAGTAAGCTTGGTTCCACCACCTTCATCCATGTGCTGGTAATCAACTTTTTCACAAATATTTCTAATAAAATGAACGCCGAGTCCTCCTGGTTTTACATCATCTAGTTCTCTTGGTTTAATTTGTTCAATTGGAACCTGTTTACCATAATCTCTAATTTGAATAATTAAATTTGGATCTTTAACCTCAAAAGTTACATCAATTTTTTTATCTTTTTCTAAATTATATGCATACCTAATAACGTTTTGAACAGCTTCATCAGTTGCAAGAATAACGCTGTCCCGGTCTACTTTTTGAAATCCTTTTTCTTTAATAAAAGATTTAAGGTGATCTCTAACTATTTTTAAATTTGATGGATCTGATAAAATACTAAAATTCATATATTTTAATTAATAATACTTTAATCTATAACAATTCATAAAGAATAACCATGAATGAAAAAAAAATTATTCAAATTGCAGCAAACACAAAAAGTTTTGGTTTAGAAAAGAAATTTCCTTTAAAAGCAAAGTCAAAAAATAAAGTTTGTGGTGATGAAATTTCAGTTGAGGTGAATAAAGATATCAATGAAATGAGATTTGAGACTCAATCTTGTATCTTTACCCAAGCCTCAGCAGCTATTCTTGCTAATCATTTAGATAAAATTCATAAACTTGGGTTAGAAAATGTTCTTGATGCAATCAAAAAAAAACTTAACGGTGAGACGGTAGATTTGCCAATACAAATTAAAGATTTAGATTTTTTAACTCATAAAGATCACAAAACTAGAAAAGAGTGTATTGCACTACCCTTTAATGCTGTCATAAAAGCAATTCATGATTAAAGATTTAATTAAAGCAAAGGGTGATGAAATTTCTGTATTGGAAGGGACAGATCGACTTCAGTATTTAATTGATCTTGCTAAAGAAGCTGGTGCTTTAGAGGATAAATATAAAGTTGATCAAAATAAAATATTTGGGTGCGCATCTAATCTTTGGGTTGTAGGAGAAAAAGATAACGGAAATATGAAATATCAATTTGATGCAGATGCTTTTATAACAAAAGGGACAACTAAATTTGTAATTGATATTTTGAATAATCAATCCGCTGAAGAAATTTCAAAATTATCTAAAGAAGACTTTAAACCCCTTGGTATTATGGAGCTTCTCACTGCTCAACGCCAAAGTGGATTGAGTAATTTATTAGATTTCTTGATTAAACTGGCTAAATAATCAACATAATGTTGCCAGAAACAATATTCAAAAAACATTGATATGAAAAAAATTATTCTTTGTACAGGTGGTACAGGTGGGCATATCTTTCCAATGATTGCGCTCTATGAAGAATTAAAAAAAAATCACAAAGTTAAAATTATTACAGATAGTAGAGCCATAAAATATTTAGATCAGGTTGATGATTTAACAATTATTCCAGCAGAAAGTCCTTACCGAAAAAAAAGCTTTATACATTTTATAAAATCAGCATTTATTATTTTTATTTCAATGATTAAAAGTTTTTTTATCATTTTTTTTTATAAACCAAATATCGTGGTTGGATCAGGTGGCTATGTTTCGTTTCCAGTATTAATGATCGCAAGATTTTTAAAAATTAAGTTTTTTCTTTATGAAACCAATTCTGTTTTAGGTAGAGTGAACCAATTATTTTTACCTCATTGTTATAAATTATTGACTGGATATGAGCTTATTTCCTCATTTCCAGAAAAGTTTAATGACAAAATGATTTATGTAGGCCAGCTTGTTAGGTCGCAATTTAATAAAATTAATGAAGAAGGATTATTTTATGGAAAAACATCAAAAGAAGATGAGGCATTAAATATATTGATATTAGGTGGTAGCCAGGGTGCAAAAGTATTTGGTGAAAAACTTCCCGAAAAATTTCTTTCTTTGGCGAAGAAAAATGTGAAACTTTCTTTGAGTCAACAAGTTCAAGAAGATCAAATAAAAAAAGTTGGCAGTTATTATGAAAATAATATCAAAGCCTTTCAGATTAATGAAAAAAAACTCGGATTTAGCTTTATGCTTTTTACCTTTTCTAATCAGATTGAAGATTTTGTTAAAAAAGCAGATATAGTTATTTGTAGATCAGGTTCATCAACTTTGTCTGAACTTGCAAGTGCAAACAAACCTTTTATTGCTGTACCATTAAAAAATTCTTTAGATAATCATCAACATCACAATGCAAAGTATTATGCCGATCAGGAGTGTTGTTGGTTAGTTGAAGATAATCAAGAGATGGGTTTTAAAATTGAAAGAATAATTGAAAATGTTTTTCGAACAAGAGTTTTGCTTAATCATAAAATCGAAAATTTAATTAAGTTAAAAAGAGGAAACCCAATAGATAATTTTATAAACCAAATTACAAAATAAATTAGGTCACCATTGGTGATGTGAGCTCATATAATCTACTTTTAGTTCTTTTAAAAACAAACTCTAATGCACTAGCAGAACTGATATCTTCTAATGAAGTTTTTGAACTTACCATTAGTTTTATTCTATTTTCATAAAAGACGTCGATTAAAGTAATGAAACGTTGCTGTTGATTTGCAATTCCTTCATGAAAATTTGGAATGTTTTCAATGATGATAAATTTACAAAATTTTGCAATCTCAATATAGTCTTCTGCACCAAGGTTTTGATCACATAGTTCTTTAAAATCAAACCTTGCTACACCATCATAAAATTGTTCAAGTGGAAACTTTCTTCCTCTAATAATAATTTCTTTTTGTAGTTTCTTTCTATCCTTTGTAAGTTTTCTAAATAATTGATTAATACTTGATAAAGCCTTTTTATCATTTGGGTAAAAGAAACGATTAATTTTTGTGACATCTTGTTTTCTAAAATCAACGTCGCCTTTAAGTTCGTACTCATGAATTTTTTCTTTAATCACTTTTAAAAAAGGTAAAAATTGTTCTCTTTGCAACCCATCTTTATAAAGATCGTTAATTTTTATATTTGAAGTAATTAAGATAAATATTTTTTCATCAAATAAACTTTCAAATAACTTTCCTAAAATCATGGCATCAACGATATTCGTGACTTGAAACTCGTCAAAATATAGAAAATCTATTTTTTCTTTTAATGCTCTTGCATATTGAGTAAGTAAATTTTCTGCTTTGTCATTTTTTTGGTTTTGTTGAAGATAATCATGCACTTCAATCATAAATTTATTAAAATGAGTTTTTTTCTTTTTAGTATCTAAGTACTGATAAAACTCATTACAGATCATGGTCTTACCCACTCCAACATCACCATGAATATAATAACCAAGCTGAACAGGTGCTTTTGAAAATAATTTTTTTAACAGTGTTTTATCTTGCTTTATAATGGCATCAAATTCTTCAAATTTTTCAACTAAATCAAGCTGTTCGTTGTTTTTTTTAATGCTGTTTTTTTTGCAAAAGCTTTCAAATGCCTGTTTAAATGATTTCATATTTTTAATTCGAATATGTTATAACAAATTTTAATACCAATAATGAAGTCTATAAATTTACATATAATTGCTGATAAAACTAAAAAAGGTGAAAAAGTCAGACAATCATTAATAAAATCTCATTCAAATTCTACTCCTGCTGCCTGTGACTATATTGTCGTCATTGGTGGAGATGGTTTTATGCTCCATAGCTTAAAGAAACTTCAAAAATACAATAAGCCCTTTTATGGGGTTAATACGGGTAACAGAGGTTTTCTTTTAAACAAACATGACGCTGGAAATATTATTTCAAAAATAAAAAAATCATCACCAATAAGTTTGTATCCACTGGAAGCAAAAATCAAAACTGCAAACACAACAAAAAAAATAATAGCTATTAATGAAGTATCCATTTTCAGACATAGTAAACAAACCACTAAACTAGAAATTCAACTTGATAAGAAAAAAAGAATTAAAGAACTTGTTGGTGATGGAGTGTTAGTCGCGACACCTGCGGGCAGTACGGCTTATAATTTATCTGCCAAAGGGCCTATTTTAAATTTAGATAGTCAGTATTTAGCGGTCACACCTATTAGTCCTTTTAATCCAAGAGGTTGGAGGGGTGCAATTGTATCCAACCAGTCAAAAATTATTATTAAAAATCTAGATTCTAAAAAAAGACCAGTCAATGCAGTTGCTGATAATATTGAGGTTAAACATATAAAAACTGTGGAGATTAAATTAAATAAAAATAAAAAATTTATTCTACTTTATAATAAAAAGTTTGGCTTAAAAGAAAGAAATTTAGCTGAACAATTTAAATTTTAAAAGACTCACCGCATCCACATCTTTCAGTTTCATTTGGATTATTAAACACAAATGATGATGTAAATTTATCAACTTTATAATCCATCTCAGTACCAAGGAGATACATAATTGCTTTTGGATCAATAAAAACATTTACGCCTTCAACTTCAATTTTTTCATCTCCATCAACAAGTTGTTCAACATAATTCATATCATAAGTCATTCCAGCACAACCTCCTGATTTAACTGATATACGTAAACCTAAGGCATTTTTATATTCATCAGAACTCATGATTTCTTTAAGTCTTGTTTTTGCTTGATTTGAAAATGTTAATATTGAACTCATAAGCCTAATTCCAATCTTGCCGCCTCTGACATTTTAGTTTTATCCCAAGGTGGTTCCCAAACAATTTTAACTTCTACTTCTTCAAGTTCATCAATTTCTTCAACAGTTCGTCTTACTTGCATTGGTAAAGTTTCAGCAACTGGGCAATGTGGACTGGTTAATGTCATATCAAGTGAAGCTTTTTTTCCATCGATTTTAACATCATAAATTAAACCGAGTTCATAAATATCAACTGGAATTTCTGGATCATAAACTGTTTTTAATTTCTCAACAATTTTATCCATTAATTTTGTATCTTGCTCATTCATACTTTTGCCTCTGTATTATAATTATCACGATTCAAAGCTGCATTAAAGGTAGACCAGCTCATCGTTGCACATTTTGAGCGCATTGGAAATTTTTGTAATTCAGAAAAAGTCATTAATAATGTTTTTTCCTCATTATTTAGTAAATCAAAATTAAACTCTTTATTTTCAACCATTTTAATAAAATTTTCTAAGATATTTTTTGAGTCTTGTACTGACTTTTTATTTAAAACTTTTGTTAGAATAGAAGCTGATGCGATTGAAATTGCACACCCTGTTCCTTGAAAACAAATTTCATCATTAATATCATTCTTAATATTTGTAAAAATTTCAACCTTGTCTCCACACAAAGGATTGTTACCGTTAGCTTGATGGGTACAAGTTTTAAGTGATTTAAAATTAAGTGGATTTTTACTGTGTTCTAAAATGGTCTGCTGATAAATTCCAATCTCACTCATTTAACCAAAAATCTTCTGACATTTTTTAATAGCCTCATCTAAAACTAAAATGTCATCTTTATTATTATAAACTCCAAATGATACTCGAACTGATGAATTCGCATTTAATCTGTCATGTAAAATTTGACAGCAATGATGTCCTCCCCTAACTGCTACGCCCTCCTGATCAAATATAGTGGATACATCATGAGAGTGAATATTTTTAATATTAAATGAAAATACACTTCCTTGCTCTTTAGGTGAACCAACAAACTCCACTGCATTATTTTTTCTAAGTGTCTCTAAAGCAAAATCCTTTAATTGATCTTCATATTTACAAATCTTTTGTTTTCCTATCTGATTTATAAAATTAATCGATTCCTTTAAAGCCACAACTTCTGCAGTTGGCATAGTTCCAGCTTCAAATTTCCAAACTCCTTTTGCATAAGCAACGTCATCTTTTGATACAAAATCAATCATACCGCCGCCTCCGATAAAAGGATCAAAAGATTCTAACCATTTATACTTTACATAAAGCAAACCCAGTCCTGTTGGACCATACATTTTGTGAGCTGAAAAGGCGTAAAAATCACACCCCAGTTCTTGCATATCTGTTTTTAAATGAGCAGCACCTTGTGTTCCATCAACACAAACTGGAATATTATGTTTATCTGCAATTTCTTTAATTTTTTTTATGTCAACAATCGTACCCGTTACATTTGACATATGTGTTACAGCTATAATTTTTGTTTTATCAGTAATTAATTCCGGAAGTTTATCAATCAGTAAATTTCCATCATCATCTACTGGAATAAATTTGATTACTGCGTTTTTCTTTTTTCTAATAAAGTGCCACGGAACATAATTTGCGTGATGTTCTAACTCAGTTGATATAATTTCATCTCCTTCATTGATAAATTTTTCTCCAAAACAATGAGCGATTAAATTTAATGACTCTGTTGAATTCTTTGTAAAAATGATTTCTCCATCATCTTTACAGTTAATAAATTTTTTTAATTCTTGTCTTGTCTCTTCATATTTCTCAGAAGCATTAGATGCTAACTGATAAATACCTCTTCCAACGTTTGCAAATTCATATGAATAAAACTCATTCATTTTATCAATAACTGATTTTGGTTTTTGTGATGAGTTTGCACTATCAAGGTAAGTTAAATTTTTACCTTTAATTTTTTTTTCAAAAATTGGAAACTGGTCTTTAACGTCTATCATTTCTAGGCGTTATTAATTTCATTTAATTTATTGTAAAAAATATTTCTCACATCTTCATTTTTTACTTTATTTATCACTTCAGCTAAAAAACCTTCAATCATCATACGTTTTGCTTGTTGCTCATTAATACCTCTTGATCTTAAATAAAATATAGATTCTTGATCAATACTTCCAGAAGATGAACCATGAGAACATTTTACATCATCAGCATATATTTCTAATTCAGGTTTAGATAAAAATTTTGACCTGTCTGATAATAATAATGCTCTTGATAATTGATACCCGTCAGTCTTTTGAGCTTTTGAATCGACAAAAATTTTACCTTGAAAGGCTGCAACAGAGTCATCATGAAGTGCAGATTTTACAAACTGAGAACTTCTCGTGTTTTCTTCATTATGATTGATTTCCCATTTAATTTCATGAAAACATTTTTGACTTAAATGCTGAATGTTATTCAGTGATACGAATGCATTTGTTCCATTCAAATTTGCGATGATTTCATCACGGCAAGAACTCACATTATGAGAAAAGTTAAATTTTTCAAACTCAGAGTTTTGTTTTAAATTTGATCTTATAAAATTATAAATTGTTTTATTATTATTTGTACTATTTAAATAATATTTTACTAAATTAGCATCTTGTTCTAATTCAATGTCTAAATTTTTAGTAAAGAATAAATCTTTTTCATCTTCAAAAATATTTTTTTCATAAATTTCAGCTTTTGAATTTTTATCCAGATAAATAAAATTTTTATTATTGATATTGTTTCCATCAAAATTTTTTGAAAAATAATTATAAATGACTATTGGTTTTTTAATATTTGCATTACTATCTGCTTTGATTTCAAATCCAGGTGCATAGAATGCATTATTAAAATCTAAGATTTGATTTTTTTTAATCTCATAAAATTGATCTTGTTTATATTTAGTAATTTCTAAACCATCTTCTTTAATATCTTCACTAATAAGTACTCCGTCTTTTAACAAAATTTTATAATGATCAAATTTTTCAAAGTGAGTATCATTAAAAGATTTGTCCTGATTTAGAGAAAACTTTAAATTTTGAAACTGAATAAGGTCTTTTGATAAAGGTGAATATTTCCAATGCTCTTGCTTTAAGCTTGGAACTCCTTTTTGACAAAATCTTTCAAATGCATCAACACGTGATTGTATACTTTCAGAATTAATGAATTCTAAATTTTTAAATCCTTCAAAATGATTTTTAAGTTTTTCTAAATCGTTCATTTAACTTACAAATTTAGCGTAACCATCGTTTTCTAATTCCAACGCTAGTTTCCAATCACCACTCTCAACTATTTTTCCATCAGAAAACACATGGACAAAATCAGGCTTAATGTAATTTAACAATCTTTGGTAATGCGTAATAATTAAAAATGATCGTTCAGGTGATCTCATTGCATTAACACCATTGGATACGATTTTTAATGCATCAATATCAAGGCCAGAGTCAGTTTCATCCATAATAATAAAGTTTGGCTCAAGTAATGACATTTGTAAAATTTCATTTCTCTTTTTTTCACCGCCAGAAAAACCAACATTAAGTGGTCGAGATAACATTTCTTTATCAATCTTTAGTTTTTGAGATTTTTCTTTAACCAAGTTTAAAAATTTAACTGCATTTAACTCTTTTTCACCTTTTGCTTTTCTTACAGCATTTAGTGAGGTTCTTAAAAAATTGTTTGTAAAAACTCCTGGAATTTCGATCGGATATTGAAATGCTAAAAATATTCCTTTTTGGGCTCTTTCTTCAGTATTAAGTTCTAATATATTTTCGTTATTATAATTAATCTCTCCTTCAGCCTCGTACCCTTCTTTTCCTGATAAAGCGTAAGATAATGTACTTTTTCCAGATCCATTTGGACCCATGATGGCATGAACTTCACCTTTGTTAATTTTAAGATTTAGTCCTTTAATAATGTCTTTATCTTCAACGCTTACTTTTAAATTTTTAATATCAATCATTAACCAACACTTCCTTCTAAACTAATTCCAACTAACTTTTGAGCTTCAACTGCAAACTCCATTGGTAATTGCTGTAATACTTCTTTACAAAAGCCATTTACAATTAAACTCACCGCTTCTTCTTGGTTTAAACCTCTTTGTCTACAGTAAAACAATTGATCATCACTAATTTTTGAAGTTGTAGCTTCATGTTCAACTTCTGATGAGGAGTTTTTATTTTCAATATAAGGTACTGTATGAGCTCCACATTTGTTTCCAACTAAAAGAGAGTCACACTGGGTAAAGTTTTTTGATCCCGTTGCTTTTGGATGAACTGAAACTAAACCTCTATAAGTATTATCAGCTTGTCCAGCAGAAATTCCTTTTGAGATAATTTTACTTTTAGTATTTTTTCCAAGGTGTATCATTTTTGTACCTGTATCTGCTTTTTGAAAATTATTTGTAATCGCAACAGAATAAAATTCGCCCTGGGAGTTATCACCTCTTAAAATACAACTTGGATACTTCCAAGTAATTGCAGATCCTGTTTCAACTTGCGTCCATGAGATTTTAGAATTTTTTCCTCTACAATCTCCTCTTTTGGTAACAAAATTATAAATTCCACCTTTTCCTTCTTTGTCTCCTGGATACCAATTTTGAACAGTTGAATATTTTATTTCTGCACCATCTAACGCAACTAATTCTACATTTGCAGCATGAAGTTGATTTTCATCTCTCATGGGTGCCGTGCAACCCTCAAGGTAAGACACATAACTATCTTTATCTGCAATAATAAGTGTTCTTTCAAACTGACCTGTATTTTGAGCATTAATTCTAAAATATGTTGAAAGCTCCATAGGACATCTCACACCTGGTGGGATGTAAACAAATGATCCGTCTGTAAAGACTGCAGAATTTAATGTTGCAAAAAAATGATCTGTAACTGGAATAACTGAGCCTAGATATTTTTTAACAAGTTCTGGGTGTTCTCTTGTTGCTTCTGAGATTGAACAAAAAATAACACCAATTTCTTTTAACTTATCTTTAAAAGTTGTTGCAACAGAAACAGAGTCAAATACAGCATCAACAGCAACACCTGATAATCTTTTTTGTTCTTCTAACGGAATACCTAGTTTGTCATAAGTTTTTTTAATTTCTGGATCAATTTCATCTAAAGATTTTGGTCCGTCTTTAAAACTCTTTGGAGCAGAATAGTAATATAAATCTTGGTAGTTAATTTTTGGGTATTTTGGTTTTTGCCAATCAGGCTCTTCCATTTTTTGTAGCCTGTTATAAGCATTTAATCTCCAGTCTAACATCCACTGGGGTTCTTTTTTTTGTTTGGAAATAAATCTTATCGTCTCTTCAGATAAACCCTTAGGAACTTCAATAGTATCAATATCAGTTACGAAGCCATGATCATATTCTGACCTGTCTTGATACTGTTGTATTATTTCATCACTTGCGCTCATTTTAATCCCTAAATTTAGTTAATTCCCCTTCGAAAAAACTTTATTTTTAAAGGTTACTTATGATATAAGCCACCTTCTTTAATTTACAACTATAGTATGAAACTTAACAATTCTGAAATATTTATCAACGGCCCAGACGGAAAATTAGAAGCAAAATACGTTCAAAGTAAGAGAGAGAATGCTCCGTTGGCGGTCATTTTGCATCCTCACCCAGAGTATGGCGGCACGATGAATAACAAAGTAGTATATCACGCATATCACACATTTTTAAAAAATGGTTTTTCAGTTTGTAGATTTAATTTTAGAGGCGTTGGAAAGAGTGAAGGAAAATTTGATAATGGTCTTGGCGAGTTATCAGATGCGGCAGCGGCACTAGATTTTATTCAAAGAAATAATGCAAACTCAAATGAAAGTTGGGTTATTGGATTTTCATTTGGTGCACTGATTTCAATGCAACTATTAATGAGAAGACCAGAAATTTTTAGATTTATTTCAATCTCACCTCAACCCAATATTTTTGATTTTAATTTTTTAGCACCATGTCCCACATCAGGTCTTGTCATTCACGGTGACCAAGATCAGCTTGTGCCCAAAGATACAATGATTGTTCTAAAAGAAAAATTAGTTAGTCAAAAAAATATTACCGTTGATTTTAATGAAATCAAAGGTGCTAATCATTTTTTTACAGGTAAAGAAAAAGACTTAGTTGATTGTATTGATGGTTATATCAAAAAAGAATCTAGACTGTTTTAATTTCTCCGCCACTTATAGGATTTGCAACTCCAGTTGTCTCTGGGAAAGTAATTGGTAATTTATTTACTGATCTTGCAGCTAAATATGCAAAAGCTTGAGACTCTATAAAGTCTCCATCATAACTAAATTCATCAATATCAAATGCTCTACCTTTTAAATAATTCATAATAGCTTTATTTTTACGTCCACCACCAGAAATTAGAACTTTATTAATTTTTTTTTCATTTAAAAAAGTTAAAATTAAATTTGCAGTAATATAAGACAAGGTTGAAAGTCCAAAATCTTTATCTAAACTTCTAAATTCTGAAATAGAAAAATCATTAAAATCATATGATGCATTCTCATTAAAGCTAAAACGATCAATATAATTATTAGCTAAAATTAAATCTGGTTTAGACATTAGTGATTTCTCGCCGTCCTTATCATAATCAATATTAAAAAACATCTTACTCCATTCATCTAAAAGACAATTTCCAGGACCTATATCAGTTGCAAATAATTTATCTTTTTGAATGTAGCTAATATTTGATATCCCTCCAATATTTACTACTGCATCAAAGTTTTTATTTTTTAATTGCTGTAAAATAAATTGATGAAAAACAGGAGCTAAGGGTGCGCCCTGTCCTCCATATTTAAGATCATTTTGTCTAAAATTATAAACAATAGGTATTTTAAATTCTTTTGATAATTTTTCAGTATTTCCTAATTGATAAGTAAATTGTTTTTTTGCATCATGAAACAATGTAATCCCATGAAAGCCAATTAGATTAACTTTGTTTTCACTCTTTAAAATCAATTCTTTTATTAGTTTGATATGAAGATTGGTAATTTTGTCTTCTGTTTGTGTAAATAATTTTGTTTTTTTAATTTCAATTAAATCTTCAGGATTTTTAATGCTATTTTTTATTTGTTTTAGATTGTTCTTTAACTCATCATCAAATTGCTCGTATAGATTATAATGATTATTATAAATATCTTTTCCATCAGTTGTAGCTAAAGAAATATCAATCCCATCAAATGATGTTCCTGACATAGTGCCTATAGAATTGAAGGTTTTGCTCATATTTATAACTTTAAAATAGTCATTAAATACTGTATTCAAAAAAAAATGACAGTGAATGCGCTAAATATATTTAAAAATCGTGGTTATTTTTTTCAATGTACGAATGAAGAGGCATTAAACAAATTACTGGGTAATAAGAAAATTCATTTCTATATTGGCTTTGACTGTACAGCAAAGTCTCTGCATGTTGGTAGTCTTCTCCAAATTATGTGCTTAAGACAATTACAAAAGCTTGGGCATACTCCTGTAGTTTTATTAGGGGGTGGCACTACACTTATTGGTGATCCATCTGGAAAAGAAGAAAGTCGAAAGATATTAACTGAGGATGTTATTGAGCAAAATGTAACCAGTATAAAAAAAGTATTTTCAAGTTTTTTATCAAATGAAGGTGATAACAAAGTAGTTTATGTAAATAATAAAGATTGGTTAAAGGATTTAAATTATATCGAATTTTTAAGAGATTATGGAAAGCATTTTACTATTAATAGAATGCTAACTTTTGATAGTGTAAAGCTTAGACTTGATCGTGAGCAATCTCTAAGTTTCTTAGAATTTAATTACATGATTTTTCAAGCTTATGATTTTATGAAGCTTTATGAGACACATAATTGTTTATTGCAAATAGGGGGCTCTGATCAATGGGGTAATATTGTAAATGGAGTTGAGCTTATCAGAAGAACAAAATCAAAAGAAGCTTATGGTCTTACCACACCTCTAATCACAACTTCTTCAGGAGCCAAAATGGGCAAAACTGAAAAAGGTGCAGTTTGGCTAGATAAAGAACTTTTATCTTCCTTTGACTATTGGCAGTTTTGGAGAAATACGGATGACAGAGATGTGATTAATTATTTAAAATTATTTACTGAACTTTCTGAAGAAGAAATTGAAAAATTGTCCAAATTAGATGGTGCAAATATCAATGAGGCTAAGATCATTTTAGCTAATGAGGCTACAAAAATGCTACACGGTAAAGAAGAGGCTGAAAAAGCATTGGAGACATCAAAGAAAACTTTTGATGATAAAAGTTTTGATGAAAATCTTCCAACTTTAGAGATCAAAAAGAATGAGTTGGAAAAAGGAATTTCTCTAAAAGAAATGTTGATTAAAATTGGTTTTGCAACATCCAATAGTGATTTTAAAAGAAACTTTCAAAACGCTGCTTATAAAATCAATAATAAAAATGTAACTGATGAAAACCAAGCATTGACTATTGATAACCTGGATGGAGATACGATTAAATTATCATTTGGTAAAAAAAAGCATCACTTAATAAAAGCAAAATAATTATTTTTTAAATACAGCTAAAAATCTCTGTACAAATCTTGGTGTAATAGTTCTTATTGGATTAACTTCAGTTTTAAGTTCTTTTGTACCTTTGATCTTAAAACTGGCTCCAAAAATACCATCTCCCTTTTTACCTGTTAAAACTTTTCCAATTATAGGTATGCCTCTTACAATATTATTTATTGTATTAGCTGGTGCAAGACTACCTGATAAACTTGTAAAATTATCTTTACCTACCCTTCCTTCAATAATAAATCCAAGTGAGGGACCAGTTCCATAACATTCTATAATTTTTAATTCATTATTTCGTAATTCATACTTCAAGTATGCTTCTTTAAAGAAAATTCCCTTTCCTTCCAAAACATCTAAAGCGCCAGTTAATGATGCAATGGATAAAATGTTTGTAAGTATTGGCATTTCTTTTAAATAAAAATTATTTATCTTTATTTCAGTTACAGAAAAATCCTTACTTAAAGTCTCTCTTCTAATATCAAGAGTTCCTTTTTCTAAGCCTTTTAAAAATTCATAATTTGATAAAAACGGCTTTGCCTTATCGCTTCTGATAATTAATTCTTTGTTACCTGCTTTATTATTTTTAACCTCATGAGAAAAGGTGGTTAGATCATCAAAATTAGCAAATGAATTAAGTTTTGTAATAGTTCCTTTTTTAACCAAACTGGTATTTTTATAATTAATTAAAGAAGCGCCAGGTAAAAAAATTCTTTTTAAATCTACTTTTAAAGACCCGTCAATCATTGAATTAAATTCAACTTCTTTATTTCTTTCTCTTTGATTTAAAACTCTTCTTAAATCTAATTTTTCACCTTTAATTAAATAACTTCTTTTATTCTGAGTAACACGAAGTTTATTATTATCTCCTAAATTAATTTTAATATTATCAAAATCTTTTAAATTAAATTTTTCATCAAGATATATGGACTGAATATTTATTCGGTCATTTTTAGAAACAAAATTTAATTTTGAAATTTTGATATTTTTATTATTTTTATAAAAAACAAAATTTAATTTTGAATTAACACCTTTATTTTTAGTATAATTAAAAAGTGATAAATCAACCTCTGAATTACTTAAATCAAGTGAAATTTCGATATTAAATTTATTAAAATTTTTTAGTTTTGTTTTGATATTATAATTTAGATCATCTTTAATTAAAAAATCATTTTTTTTAAAAAATATCTCTTTTAAATTAACTTCGCCATTTAATTTAATATCAAAAAAATCTTTTGAATTCTTTCTATTAATAATAAAGTTATTTTTTTTATTATTTAGGATAAAATCACCATTAGCAACAAGTTGTCCTTTACGATCAAATTTAATTAAAGAATTAATATTTTTAAAATCAAATTCATATGGATCGCTATATTTAAAATTAAGATTAGTAGTATTTAGATTGAATTGAGTTTTGTCTTTTATAACTTTAAAATTATTATCAAATTGTATGTCGAGATTAGAATTCAAAGATAATTGACCGCCAATGTCTTTGATTTTTTCTAAGTTTAAATTTAATAAACTAGTGGAAATTTTATTCAAATTTAAAGAAGATTTTAACTGACCGTCTATATTAATGTTGCCGCGTAATTCTCTATTATCAATTGAATAACTGACTTCATCAGATTTTACACCAAAAGTTCCAAAAACCCCAATTACATTAGATAATACTATTTTATTGTTTTCAAAATCAATATTACCGGTCAAATCTTTGACAAAAGGAATATCCTCGTAGATATCAATTGAAACATTATTTAATTCACCTGTAAAACTGGTTGATACTTTTTGTTTTTGAAACTGATCAATTACTAGATTACCTTTTGCAATACCGTCTAAAAACTTTGTTTGATCTAAAACAGGTACTTTTTTGATTAATGACGTTTTTTTTAAATCCAATATTTTGTTATCATCAAAATCAATTTCTATTTTTTGTAACAAATATTGTTCTTCAAAAGATGATTTTAAATCTGAAAAAATTGTAAAAGATTTTAAATTTATACTTTGTCTATCAACCGATATGTCAGGTTTATTAATTTTTATTTTTAAACCTAAAGTAAAAATATCTAATGAAATATTAGCTTCTTTAAAGTTAGCTTTTGAATTTGGAATACGTTTTTCTATTTGGGTAATAATTTTATTATTAAATTTATCTGTTGAAATTCCATAAGATAATACAACTAGTGTGATAAAAATTATAAAAATTAAAGCTGATAGTATTTTAAAAAATAGTTTCATTAATTTATTTTAATTAAAGCTGACTCTAAAAATTCTCCAATTTCACCGTTTAGCACATCGTCTGGACTTGTGCTTTCAACATTTGTTCTATTATCTTTAACAAGTTGATAAGGTTGTAAAACATAAGATCTAATTTGATGCCCCCACCCAATATCAGTTTTACTATCTTCTGCAGATTGAGCTGATTCTTCTCTTTTTTTTAATTCAAGTTCATACAATCTTGATTTTAACATTTTCATTGCAGTGTCTTTGTTTTTATGTTGCGATCTTTCATTTTGACATTGAACAACAATCTTAGTTGGTAAATGTGTTATTCTAACGGCACTATCAGTTGTATTCACGTGTTGTCCACCTGCGCCACTTGAACGATATGTATCAACTCTCAAATCTTTTTCTTTTATTTCAATTTCAATTTTATCATCAATTACTGGATAAACCCAAACACTTGCAAAACTTGTATGTCTCCTTTGATTTGAATCAAAAGGTGATATTCGAACTAATCGATGAACTCCACTTTCATTTTTTAAATAACCAAAAGAATTTAGTCCACCAATTTTAATTGTGGAAGATTTAATACCAGCTTCTTCACCTTTGCTTTCACTAATTAACTCACATGATCGGTCTGTTTTTTCTGACCATTTTAAATACATTTTTCTAATCATATCAGCCCAATCTTGACTTTCTGTACCCCCTGCTCCCGCGTGGACTTCTAAATAACAATCAAATTTATCAGCATCGCCTGACAAATAACAATTTGCCTCTAGAGATTTAATTTTTTTAGTTAATTCTTTTAGAGATTTTTTTAATTCAGAATAAAGTTCTTCATCAAATTCTTTTTCTAAGGATATGATAAACTCATTTAAGTCGTTGTAAATTTGATTTTGGTTTTTAAATTCAGTTACAATTTTTTCAATTGTGTTTTTTTCTTTTAATATCTCTTGTGCTTTTTGGTTGTCATCCCAAAAATTTTCTTCAATAGACTTTGCTTCTAATACTTTTAATTTTTCTTCAAGTGAATTTTGGTCAAAGATACCCCCGGATATTTTTTAATGAATTATCCAACTTTGACAGTGTGTTTTTTTCTTCTAACATTAATATTCTCTTAAAATTTGATTAGAATTATAGCTATCGATATTTGTATCTAATTTAAAGCTTTCGTTGATAGAATTTCTTTGGTCTTTAGACAACTTTCTTCCAGTTTTTGAACTTATCTTTGCAAATTTAACCGTCTCTGGTGGTTTAAAAAAAGGTATAAAATTATTTGGTTTTAACTCTTTCATTATATCGTAAAAAATAGGCAATGCAGCTTTAGATCCTGTTTCTTTTTTTCCAAGAGTTGAGGGTTCATCAAAGCCTACATAGACTCCAACTAATAATTCGGGTGTAAATCCAACAAACCAAGCATCTAAATTATCATTTGTTGTTCCTGTTTTACCAGCAAGCTCTAGTTTGAGTTTTTTTAATTTTTTTCCAGTTCCTCTTTCAACAACTCCTTTTAGAATATTAACCATTTGATAAGAAACATCTTCATTAAATACCCGTTCATACCTATCTTCTACTGAAGGAGGTTTTTCATTTTCAAAACTATCGTTGCACCCTAAACAAAATAATTTTTCATTTTTATAAATAGTTTTTCCTTCTCGGTCCTGAATTAAATCAATTAATGTTGGCTCTAGTCTTTTTCCCCCATTAACAAAAGAGCCATACGCTGAAGTAATTTGTAAAAGTGTTGTTTCTCCAGATCCTAAAGACGAAGATAAAATATTTGCCGTATTTTTATAAATACCAAGCTGCTTTGCTTTACTATTTATTTTATTTAATCCAATGTCGTTTGCTATTCTAACAGTCATTAGATTATTTGATTTTTCTATTCCATATCTAAAAAGTTGTTTTCCATTAAAACGTCCAGAATAGTTTTTGGGTTTCCATTTATATTCATCTTTATTTTGATAAATAACAAAGGGTGCATCAAGAACTACGGAGTTTGGTTTATAATTGTTTTCTAGAGCTGCAGCATAAACAAAAGGTTTAAATGCTGAACCTGGTTGTCTTTCGGCTTGCGTAACTCGATTAAATTGATTTAAGTTAAAATCAAAACCACCAGATAATGCAAGAACTCTGCCACTCCATGGGTTCATTACAACTACAGCTCCATTTGCTTTTGGAATTTGTTCTAGTGACCATAAATTAGTTTTTTTTAATTTTTTAACATAAACAATATCACCAACATTAAAAATATCTTCCATATTTTTTGGAAAACCTTCGTGTAAATCTTGGGTTATTCTTTTTTTTGCCCATTTAGTATTTTCAAATAAAATAATTCCTTCTTTATTTGTATCAGTAAAAATTTTAGCTTTATTTTGATCGATATTTTCTATTAAGGCTAAATTAAAATCTCTTGATTTAAGTTTTCCATTTTTTTTGAGTTGATTAAATTTTTCTCTAGTATAGTTTTTATATAAAGGTCCAGTCCAACCGTGTCTTTTGGAATATAAAATAATATTTTTTTTTAATGCTGAGCTTGTAACTTCTTGAATTTTTTTATTTAATGAAGTTTTTACAAACAAACCTTGCCTGTAAAGTTTTTTATCTCCATACTGATCTATTAAATTTTTTCTCACTTCTTCGACAAAAAATGCGGGCGAAGTATCTATATTTAGATCTCTCTTTTTTAATTTAATTTTATAATTTAAAGATTTTTGCAACTCTTCCTTGGATATAAAACCATTATCTTCCATACGTTTTAAAACCCAATCTTTTCTACCCTTAACCGTATTAAAATTTCTGTATGGATTATATTTACTTGGGGCTTTTGGAAGTGATGCCAATAAAGCAGCTTCAGCATTATTAATATCTTTAATTGATTTATCAAAATATGTCATGCTAGCAGATGCTATTCCATAGGATCTTTCTCCTAGGTAAATCTCATTTAAGTATAATTCTAATATTCTTTTTTTTGATAATACCTTTTCAATTCTAAAAGCTAAAATTGCCTCTTTTACTTTTCTTGCAAGTGATACATCAGAGGTTAGTAAAAAATTTTTTGCAACTTGTTGGGTAATAGTAGAAGCGCCTTCTAACCTATTTCCTGAAATTATGTTTTGAACATTCTTTATTACCGCTCTTGTAATCCCTATTGCATCTATTCCTGGGTGTTCATAAAAATTTTTATCTTCTGCTGATAAAAATGCATTGATTACTCTTTTGGGAACTTGATCGATCTTTACAAAGGATCTTCGCTCTCTAGAAAAGTCTGCGATCACATCTCCGTCAATATCATAAACTTTTGTTGATACTGGTGGCTTATAAGTTTTTAAAAAACCAAAATCTGGTAGATCATTTGAAAAATACCAAAACAGGGAAAAAATTAAAAAAAGACCTAAAAATGAAAAGATTAGAAATAAAGCGATAATCTTATTTAAGTAATTTCCCATAAATTTTCTTTAAATAATATTTAAATGATATAAATATGGCAATTATTACTATGTTTAAAAATTTTATCAAAAAAACAATGCAAACAAATTTAAAATTTAAGAGAGATTTATTATGGATAAAAAGATTCTTATTGATGCTTCACAAGAGAAGCAAACAAGGGTTGCGATCACAAATAACGGTAATGTTGATGGCTATGAATTTGAAAACATCAATAAAAAGCAACTAAAAGGAAATATTTACTTAGGAAAAGTAAGTCGAATAGAACCATCTTTGCAAGCAGCTTTTGTTGACTTTGGCAATGAGCGTCATGGGTTCCTGGCTTTTAACGATATTCAATCTCAATATTATCAACTACCACAGTCTGACAAGGATGCTTTGAAGCAAGAAGAAGAGGAAATCAGAGAAGAATTAAACAAAGCAACAGAGAATATTGAAGAAAACCAGAATGAAGATCAAGAAGCATTAGATGAAATTGCACAAGTAGATGTTCAATCCAATACTGACGAAGAAAATCAAGTAAGTGATGAAATTTCCGAGGTAGAAAATATTGAAAACAACAATACCCTAAATGAGAACCAACTTGATAAAAAAATTGAAAAAATCAGAAGTAAAAGGAAAAAAAGATATAGAATTCAAGAAGTCATTAAGCCTGGGCAAGTAATTTTAATTCAAATTGTAAAAGAAGAGAGAGGAAAAAAAGGAGCTGCTCTTACAACTTATATTTCGCTTGCGGGAAAATATATTGTTTTGATGCCAAATACTGCAAAAGGTGGTGGTATATCTAGAAAGATTTTTAACTCGCAAGATAGAAGACATATAAGAGAAATCATTAATTCACTAGAAATTCCAAAATCTATGGGTTTAATTGTAAGAACTGCTGGAGCTAAAAAAACCCAAAATGATATAAAAAATGACCTAGAAGTTTTGATTGGCATTTGGGATAAAATTAAAGATAAAACTTTAAAATCAAACGCACCAAATTTAATTCATGAAGAAGGAGATTTAATCTATAGATCTATAAGAGATTTTTTAACCTACGATACTGAAGAAATAATTATTGACGGTAATGATGCTTATGAAAAAGCAAAAAATTATGCGGATATAATTGCCAAAGATTCTTTGCAAAAAATAAAAAAACATAAAAATAAAATTCCACTTTTCCATTCAACAGGAATAGAAAAGTATTTGAATAAAATTTACGACTCTAGAGTAACTCTTAAATCTGGGGGTTATTTAATTATCAGTCCAACAGAGGCTTTGGTCTCTGTTGATGTTAACTCGGGTAAAGCAACAAAAGAGAGGAATATTGAAAAAACGGCACTTGCTACAAACATTGAAGCTGCCGAAGAAGTAGCTAGACAAGCAAAACTAAGAGATCTTGCTGGTTTAATAGTTATCGATTTTATTGATATGGAAAATTATTCCAACAGAAGATTGGTAGAAAGAAAAATGAAAGAATCCTTAAGATCAGATAAAGCTAGGACACAAGTTGGAAGGATAAGTAATTTTGGCTTACTTGAAATGACAAGACAGAGATTAAGGGAAAGCTATATTAAATGGGAGACTGTACTATCAAAAGAGTCTTTTTGTGAAAAGATACTTAGAAAAGTAGAAGAGAAAATATTTGATATTCCAAAAGTCAAAAAAGTAGAAGTTGAATTGTCACCAAAAACCATTCTTTATATGAAAGAAAATATGAGTGATGAGATTGATTTTTTTGAAAAAAAATTCAAATTCAAAACTACTTTTGCAAAAAACGAAAATCTTCTCTCAAGAGAATTTAAAGTAAATTTCTTAAATAATAAAAATAAAATATTGGATACATATTCAGAGATTTCAATTAAATTAGAAGAGCCTGAGGATCTAAAAGATACTAAAAAAAACAAGAAATTTAGAGGCAATAAAAAATATAAGAATACAAAAAAGAAAAAAATAAAAAAATAATTTTTATTACTTAAATTTTTCTTTTATGAGTTGTTGAATTTTTAGCTAAGAAAGACTTTTCCATAATTCCAGATAAATAAGATAATCTTCCAGCTTCAACTGCTAATTTCATAGCCTCTGCCATTAAAATTGGTTTGCTTGCTTTAGCTATTGCAGAATTTACTAATACCCCGTCACAACCTAGTTCCATTGCAATACTAGCATCGGATGCACAACCAATTCCCGCATCAACTATTACTGGAACTTTAGAGCGTTTTTTTATTAGTTTGATATTATTTTTATTTGGAATACCGTGCCCAGAACCAATTAAAGATCCAAGAGGCATTACTGCTACTACTCCTATTTCTTCAAGCTGTTTGCAAGCAATGGGATCATCTGAACAATAAACCATCACATCAAATTTTTCTTTTACCAAAATTTTAGCGCACTTTAATGTTTCTTCCATATTGGGGTATAAAGTTTCTTGATCTCCTAAAACCTCAAGTTTAACTAAATTCCAACCCCCACTATCTCTTGCTAACCTCAAAACTCTTAAAGCGTCTTCAGAATTAAAACATCCCGCTGTATTTGGAAGGTATCTAATTTTTTTTGGATTAATGTAATCCATTAATAGCGGCTCTTTTTTATTTGTAATGTTAACTCTTCTTACGGCAACTGTAACCATGTCAGCGCCAGAAGCTTTAATAGCCTTTGCTGTTTCAGAAAAATTTTTGTATTTTCCCGTTCCAACAATTAATCTAGATTTAAATTTGTATTTACCTACTCTAAATAAATCTTTCATTAACCGCCTCCAATAAAAGTAACAACTTCAACTTTATCATTTTTTTTAAACTTAAAATCTCTATATTTTTCCTTTGGAATAACAACTTTATTTACTTCAATGGCTACTTTTGATGATTTAATATCAATTTTCTTTAAAAGGATATTGATTGTATCTTTTTCATTGATTGAAAATTTTTTGCCATTTAAAACAATATGCATTATTAAAGCTTAATATTTTTCAATTAATAAAATGTCAAAAAAAATAGAAATTATAAATGGTCCAAATATAAATCTTTTGGGTAAAAGAGAGCCAGAGATTTACGGTAATCTTACATTGAAAGATATAAATAACCAAATTAAAGACTATGCTAAAAAACTAGAACTAAATGTTTCTTTTTTTCAATCTAATGTAGAAGGTGAAATTGTGAACAAAATTCAAGAATGTGATAAATCGGATGGATTAATAATAAATGCTGCTGCTTTTACTCATACCTCAGTGGCAATTCATGATGCTTTAAAAAGTTTAAATATACCTAAAATAGAAGTTCACATTTCTAATATTTATAAACGTGAGGAATTTAGGCATAAATCATTAATAAGTAATGTAGTTGATGGAATAATTTGCGGTCTTGGAATTAATAGTTATAAATTAGCGTTGCAAGGTGTGAAAAATATCATTGATGAAAATTAATAAAGATAAAATCAAGGAATTAGTTAAAATTTTAGATGAACTTAATCTAACTGAATTAAGTTACTCTAATGGAAAAGAGAGTATCAAAGTAGGAAAAGGTACATTGTCAGCACCAAGTGTAGTTTCATCAAACAATTTAGCTTCTGCTCCAACAAAGTCTTCTGAAAAATTTAATGGAGTAAAAAGTCCAATGGTAGGTACAGCTTATCTTGCACCTGAGCCTGGGGCAAAACCTTTTGTTACTGTTGGATCAAAAGTAAAAAAGGGAGATACAATTCTAATTATTGAAGCCATGAAAACAATGAACCATATACCTTCAACACAAGATGGTGTTGTGGAAGAGATTTGTGTTAATGACGGTGAATCTGTCGAGTTTGATCAAGAATTAATCAAAATTAAATGATAAAAAAAATACTCATCGCAAATCGCGGTGAAATTGCTGTAAGAGTAATAAGAGCTTGCAAAGAACTTGGTATTAAAAGTGTAGCTGTACATTCATCGGCAGATAAAGACGCAATGCATGTTCAACTGGCTGATGAAAGTGTTTGTATTGGTCCACCAAAAGCAAGTGACAGTTACCTTAGTATTCCAAATTTATTATCTGCTTATGAATTAACAGGATCTGACTCAATTCATCCTGGGTACGGTTTTTTGTCTGAAAACTATGAGTTTGCTAAAATTCTAGAAGATCACAAAATTAATTTTATCGGACCATCTTCAAGTTTAATAAAAAAAATGGGTGATAAAATTGAAGCAAAAAAAATCGCTAAAGAATTAGGCCTGCCAACAATTAAAGGTTCGGACAAAGGCATTACGGATATTTACGAAGCTAAAAAAATGGCAGAAGAAATTGGTTACCCTGTACTAATTAAAGCTGCTGGTGGCGGTGGTGGAAAGGGTATGAAAATTGTTTATGAAAGTAAGGAATTAGAAAAAAATGTAATTGATGCAAAAAGTGAGGCTAAAAAATTTTTTAACAATGATGAAGTTTTTATTGAAAAGTTCTTTCAAAATCCAAGGCATATTGAAGTTCAAATTTTATCTGATGGAAAAAAAGTTGTTCATCTAGGTGAGAGAGATTGTACTGTCCAAAGAAGATATCAAAAGCTAGTTGAGGAAAGTCCAAGTCCTGTTTTAACAAATGAGGAGAGGAAAAAACTTTTAGAAAATTCTGTAAATAGTATTTTAAAACTTGGCTATAAAGGCGCAGGTACTTTGGAGTTTATTTATGAAAATGGTGAATTCTTTTTTTTAGAAATGAATACCAGACTTCAAGTTGAGCACCCGGTTTCGGAGGCAGTAACAGGCGTTGATTTGGTAAAAAGACAAATTGAAATAGCATCAACTGGCAATTTAGAACTAGATCAATCACAAATAAGTTTTAATGGTCATGCAATTGAGTGTAGAATTAATGCAGAAAATTATAAAAAAGATTTTCAACCTAGTGCTGGAAAAATAACATCTTGCCATATCCCGTCAGGACCAGGAACTCGAGTAGACTCCGCAATTTATCAAGGGTATGTTGTACAGCCATTTTATGACAGCATGATTGCAAAGCTAATTTCTCACGGAAGAGACAGAGAGTCAGCTTTGGCAAGATCTCTTCGAGCTTTAGATGAATTTGTAATTTCTGGTATCGATACCACAATTGACTTGCATCAAGAAATATTAAAACATAAAGATTTTCTAAGCTTCAACTATGATGTCAATTGGTTGACGAAATCAGACATCTTAAATAAAAGTTAGTTACAACTTTTTAATGAAATATCGTAATTTGGATGCTCTATTTCATTAATTGATGAATTTGAGGCAAACATCCAATTATTAAATAAAAAAACTCTATCTTTAGTTTGATTTTTAACATCTTTAATTTGTACTAAAGCAGAGGTTTCTAAAAACCCTTTCCTGGTATCAAGAACACACTTATCAATAAAAATTTCAAAATCTTTAATATTTTTTAAAATTTTTAAATTAATTTTTTCAGTGGTTAATCTTGAAGTTATTTTGTCAATAATTTTTATCTCAGCATAATTATTATCATTGTTTAAAATTTTTACTAATTCATTTCCAAATGATGAAAAGCTAAAAATAAATAAATAAATAAATATAATTATTTTGGTTGCCATCTTTTGTAGGGCAATTTTTTTTCGTGCTGAGGAACATAAGCTTGATTAGTACCAGTAAGATTTTTTTTATGTTCTTTCTGCCAATTAAAATTATTAAATTTGACCTGATCTGGTGTAGTTTTAATTATTTTATGTAACCAAGAATGCCACTCGGGAGGTATTGTTGAGGCATCAACGATACCATTGTAAATGACCCATCTTTTTGTATCATTTTTATTTTGATAATATTTATTTCCATAACGATCTTTTCCGACCATGTTTCCATAAACTAAAGTTTGCAAGAATGTTCCCAATGTTTGTCCATTCCACCAAGAAAAAATAATTTTAAATAAATTCATTAACACAATTGAAAGTTGTTTTTTTTTAAATGGACTTATAACAAAGAGTCACTTAGAAAACTATTTTAATATTAACGATTCTTAAAGGAAAATATGAGTAAATTTGTAGCTGAAAGTTTTTATACGTGTCTTTTTAAAATAAGTCATAAACTAAATGAAATAAGTAATGAGTCTCTGAAAGAAATTGACAAAAGGGATGATGGAAAATTTGAAATTATTGATGTTAAATTTAATAAAAGAAAAACTAAAGCTATAGGGGATGTTAAAAATACTTCAAAAAAGGCTCAAACTGAAGACCTTAAAGATTTAATTCAAAATAGTGTAAATGAAGCGCCAAAAAGCTCAGGTGTAGAAAATAATTTAAACGACAAGAATTTTAATTTCAGAAGAAGAATGCCTGATAGAAGAAAGGCATATATTCAAAAAGCGACAATTGATGACAATAAGGTTTACTTGCATATTGGAGAGTATGAAGATGGTAAGATTGGAGAAATTTTCATTGATACTAATAAAGAAGGTGAACTTGTAAAATCAATGATGAATAATTTTGCTATAGCAATATCACTAGGGCTGCAATACGGAGTTCCTTTGGAAGAATATGTTGATGCATTCATTGATACTAAGTTTGAGCCATCTGGTAAAGTTCATGGTAATGACAGAATTTTAAGTGCAACATCTATATTGGACTATATCTTTAGAGAATTAGCGATCTCTTACTTAGGTAGAGAAGATTTAGCCCATACTCCATCAATTAAAAAAGCTGAATCTTCGGAAGCTTCAAGCCCAGAAGAAGCCAAATTTCTTGATGTACTTAAAAATGTTACAAGTAAGGGATTTGTAAGAAATCAATATAAAGAAAAGTTAGTAGATCTTACAAATGTGAGATTAAATATTAAAAGTAAAAAAGCCTAATCTTTTTTTGTTGTTTTAATATTAAGATCTTTAAGTTGGCTTTCTTTAACTGATGATGGTGCGTTCATCATTAAATCTTGTGCATTTTGATTCATAGGAAACATAGTAACTTCTCTGATATTTTTCTCATCAGCAAGTAACATTATAATTCTATCAATACCCGGGGCTATACCTCCATGTGGTGGCGCTCCATAACTAAAAGCATTTATCATACCTGAAAATTCTGTATCTACTTCTTCTTTTGAGTAACCAGCAACTGAAAAAAGTTTATACATTAAATCAGGTTTATGATTTCTAATTGCACCAGAAGATAATTCTATTCCATTACAAACAATATCATATTGATAAGCTTTAATATTAAGTGGATTATCAAAGTCTAAATTTTCAATATCACCTTGCGGCATAGAAAATGGATTATGACTGAAAGATATTTTTTTCGTTTTTTCATCGACTTCATACATTGGATAATCAACAATCCAACAAAAGGCAAACTCATCTTTATTAATCAAATTTAAATCTTCGGCAATTTTTGTTCTAGCAAGCGATAAAATTCTTTCAACTTCACTTTGAGAACCGCATGCAAAAAATATACTATCTCCTATTTCAGCACCTGTAATTTTCATAATTTCTTTTAATGAGTCCTCTGAAAACAATTTTCCAATTGTACTTTTACCAGAAATTTTGCCATCACTTTTCTCAAAAGAAAAATAAGCCAAACCAGATGCACCTTCACTTCTTGCCCATTTATCAATTCCATCAAAAAAACTTCTGGGTTTTTCTACTGTTTGTTTAGTTACAATTGATCTTACAATATTTCCTTTAGAGACTAGTTTTTTAAATATTTCAAATTTAACATCCTCACGCTTAAATATCTCACTTACATCTGAAATTACCAATGGGTTTCTCAAATCTGGTTTATCAGTTCCATACTTTAGCATTGATTGTTCATAAGGTATTCTTGGAAAAACTTTATTAATTATTTTTTTATTAGAAAATTTTTCAAAAACGCTTGAAAGTAATTTTTCTAAAATATCAAAAACCTGATTTTGATTAACGAAAGACATCTCAATATCTAATTGATAAAACTCTCCTGGGCTTCGATCAGCTCTCGCATCTTCATCTCTAAAACATGGTGCAATTTGAAAATATTTATCAAAACCCGCAACCATTATAAGTTGCTTAAATTGTTGTGGAGCCTGTGGTAGCGCATAAAATTTTCCAGGGTTTAATCTGCTTGGAACTAAAAAATCTCTTGCCCCTTCTGGACTTGATGAAGTTAAAATTGGAGTTTGAAATTCTAAAAAACCAAATTTTTTCATTTCATCTCTTATAAATGAAATCACCTCTGATCTTAAAATAATGTTTTTATGAATTCTTTTTCTTCTTAGATCTAAATACCTGTACTTTAACCTTATATCTTCGGAATAATCTTCATCCAAAAATACCGGTAACGGCAATTCTTTTGCTGATCCAAGTATTTCAAAATTATTTATCGATATTTCAATTTCACCAGTTTTTAAATCTTTATTAATAGTTTCACTTGATCTTTCTAAAACTAGGCCTTCAATCTTAACAACTGTCTCCAATGAAGTTTTTTCAATATTTGAAAAACTTTTATGACCCTTTTCAATTACACACTGACTAATGCCATAATTATCTCTCAAATCTATAAAAAGTAAATTTCCATGATCTCTTTTTTTATGTATCCATCCAGATAAAATCACATTTTTATCTTTATGGGATTTATTTAATTCTCCACAAGTATGTGTTCTATAAGTTATCATTTAGGATAAATCCTAATATATACAAAAAATACAAAAAACAAGAAAATATAATGATTGTAAATAATCAAAAAAAATTAGAATTATTTGAAAAATATTTTAACAAAAAAAATTGTTTATGTGTTGATACTGAATTTGAAAGAAAAAAAACTTATTATTCAAAGCTATCAATAATTACAATTTCTGATGGACAGAAAATTTTCATATTTGATTTATTAAAATTTCCAGATCAAATTAAGACCATTAGAGAAATATTTAAATCAAAGAAAAAGGTCAAAATAATACATGGGGGAATGCAAGATATAGAAATTTTTCTTAATCATAATGTTAATATTGAACCATTTTTCGATACTCAAATAGCAAGTGGATTCTTAGGATTGGATAAAAATATTTCATACGCAAACTTAGTAAAAAAATATTTTAAAAAAGTTTTGGATAAAAAACATCAAAATGAAGATTGGTTGAAAAGGCCACTGTTAAATTCTCAAATAAAATATTTAGAGCATGATGTAAAATATTTAAAAAAAATGTACTTAATACAAATCAAATTGCTTAAAAAAGAAAAAAAACTTAATTTTGCTAAAGAAGAATTTTCTCTAATATTAAAAAAAATAAAAAATAATAATGGGATTAATTCAAAATTTAAAAAGAAATTAGGTATTCAATTATATAATAATAAAAATTTTATAAATCTTATTAAAATAAGAGATGATTTAAGTAAGAAAAAAAACTTACCAAAAAATTGGATATTAAAAGATGAGGAAATCATTACAATAATTAAAAATAAATCTTTTCATGCAATTAAAAAAAACAAAATTTTTTCCCAAAATCAAATAAAAGATATTACTAATTTATTAAAAAAACTTTCAAAAATAAGGGTTAAAAAAGAGAATAATGAAATTCAAATTAAGAGTTTAGAATTTTTTAGATTTTTAGTGTCAAAAAAATATTCTATTGATCAGAATTTGATTGCATCTAAATTTGATATTACTGAATATAAAAGTATTAAAAAAAATTCCAAATGGAGAAATAAAATTTTTTATGACTTATATGAAAAAATTATTACAGGTAAAAAGAAATTTCTTATCAAAGATTTCAAACCATTTCGTTAAGAACTTCATTAATTAATTTATAATCTATTTTTTTTTTCTTAATTATACTCTTATCATTTAGTTTAAGTAAAAATTTTTCAATACTTGAATAAGATCTATCTACTTTTTTTACAATATATTCTACTAAATCTTTTTTTATAACAATCTGATTATCAGAAAAGTATTTTAATATTAAAGAATATATAAGATCATCGCTTGGATTTTGTATTTCAATCAATAAAAACTCTTTCAATCTAGACTTCAAATCTAATAATTTAATCTCTAACATAGTCAATGGTTCTCTTGATGATATAATTAAATATTTCTTATGAAGTATAAAATGATTTATTAATGAAAAAAATTTATCTTCACTAATTTGAAAACCATCTAAAATAAGTTTATCAAGAAGAAAAAGCTCATCATATTTCTTTTCAAAATCTTCTTTGTTGCTTATGTAATTAAATTGATTTTTTTTTTTAAATAATTGTAAAATAAATGATTTTCCAGATTTTTTTTCACCAACAATATTAATTAATTTGGTTTCCCAATTTGGAAATTTATCTAGGAAATTTAATACATTGCTGTTTGATGTATCTCTAATTAAGTTCTCTTCAAAAAAATTTTTAGTATTATTAAAATTAAATATACGTTGTTCAGTCATTTTTTTTTAAAATTATATTTCCATTTTTATTTTCAACAATTAAATTAAATTCTAACAAAGATTCTATGAAATTGACCTTGGAACCTG
>NZ_JBNAIK010000006.1:0-77938 GCF_052048155.1 Candidatus Pelagibacter sp. HIMB109 | reverse complement strand
TAATAAAAAAAAAACCAAAAAGAAAAAAATTAAAAAGATAAAGACTATTCAAAAACCATCTTTTTTCGAAAAATTAAAAGAAAAAGCTTATGAATATTTTAGACGCCTCAAAATAAAATTTCTTATTTATTTAGAAAAATTAAAAATCAAACAAACAAAAAGAGATATTCAAAATCTTGAAAGGCTTTTGAAACAAGAGCAAAAATTTGCTGAAAAAAAACAACGAGATCGTGAAAAATTTAGACTACAACTTATCAAAGATATAAAGCTCGAAGAGCGAAAGAAAATTTATCAGCTTAAAGATCATTTATGGAAAGTTGGAGATCGATTTGCTGTAATACGCCAAAAATACCTAGAATATCGTCAAAAAATCAGGGAAAAACAACTTGAAGAATTAGAAGTTAGAAGGAAAAGTAGAGAAGAAGCAAGGGCAATTTTAGAAGCCGAGAAAGCTGAAAACGCACTTAAACAAAAATTAGTCGAACGTTTAGAAAGATTTTCAAGAAACATGAAATCAATCGTTTTTCAGATTAACAAAAGATATATTACTAAAAAAAGATCACCTTTAAGATTCATAGATAACATTTCAGAGAGTGGAGAATGTTTAATTCGAAATGATGATGCTCCCACAGATAAAGATTATTTAATATTATTATACGTCGAAGGAGAGGATGTAACTCAACGTCTAAAAAATCCTATCTGTCTAGATGATAAGACTGATATTGGAAATGCTAAAAACTTTCAGCCTAAAGATATTTTTGAAGCGTCCGATTATATTATTGATCGTTTGGCGGTTATGTTTGATAAAGAGAGAAAATTAAAAAAATAATTATCGAACTGTTGTTTTTACAGTTCCTAAAGATTTAATTTGGCCTTCAAATAAACCTTTTTTAAGTATCGGAACAACACCAACTGTTGAACCGGTAAATACATAAAAATTCTTATTTATAGTGACCTTGTCTTTTCTTGCGCGATTAACTAACCAAACTAGTGATTTTAATGGGCTATCATAAACTGCCTTTGTATTTCCATTAACTGTTTGACCACTTTTTTTATTAAAAAGGGCAGTTGGCAAATTATTAAATTTTAATTTTTTATATTTTTGCTTTTTTCCAATAATAAATTTTACATTACAACCAAAGTCAGCAGTCAAATCTCCAAGACAAGACACACCTTTTTTTCTTTGTCTATATCCAACAAGCTCAATACACGGTCCCATACCATCAATATAACGCCCAATATTCTTTTCTGTAATTTTTGATTTTGACTCTAAAACATTCTTTTTAAGAAAATAAAATACTTCAAGTTCAATTCCAAAAGTGTTTTTTGAAAGCTTTACTTTAGAATTAGTTTTAACAAGATTTTTTTTAAAAATAGAAGCATAAAAAGGCTCTTTCTCTTTCCATTTTTTTAGCATTGCTTTTCCAGTACCACCCGCCTTGAAACCAATGACTGGACTTTTAATCAATTTTTCCGACGCAACTCTTAATAAATTTGCATTTTTTGTATTTTTGCAAAACTTAGAAGGTAAAGGGGCTATAAGCGAATTAGTATTAAAGGCTTTTGCTAATTTTTTAGATAGTGTTGCTAATTCTTTTTGCATTGGGTGGTATGTTTAAGCTTGATTAAAATTTAAATCAATTACTTTTTTAATTTAGATTTCCCCTTTTTACTTAGTTTAGCTCTCTTATTAAATTTTTTATCTTTTCTTGATTTTCCAGAGTAACGTTTACTCATTAATCTCTAAAATTAGTAAATTCGACAGGTTGGCCAATATCAATATTTTTTATAAATTGCATTACTTCTTGAAGATCATCCTTCTTTTTGCCGTCTGCACGTAGTTCGTCACCTTGTATTTTGACCTGAACTTTTATTTTAGTTTTTTTAATTTCCGCAATAATTTTTTTAGCAGCTTCTTGTGATATTCCCTCTTTAATTTTTATAATCTGTCTTTTTGATGACCCTGATGCTTCAACAGCTGTTTGAATATCAAAAATTCTTGGATCAATTTTTCTTTTAACTAAATGACCTTTTAGTAAATCATTAACTTGTTTTAATTTTAAATCATCAGGAGCAACTACAGTTATCGTATTTTCTTTTTGGTTTGCTTCAATGACAATATGCAGGCCTTTAAAATCAAAACGTGTTGATATTTCACGATTACAATTTGAAATCGCATTTGTTAATTCTTGTTGATTTACTTTGCTAATGACATCAAATGAAGGCATATGGACTTATAACATAATATAATTATATAAAAAAATACATTATGAAAAAACAGTACGATTTCATTGTTATTGGCGCTGGTTCTGGAGGCGTGCGTTTTGCAAGACTAATGGCTGGCACTGGTAAAAAAGTTTGCATTTTGGAAAACAGTCGTGTTGGAGGCACATGCGTAATAAGAGGATGTGTACCTAAAAAATTATATGTTTATGCTTCTAACTTTAACGACCAGGTAATTGATGCCAAGACTTATGGTTGGAGTGTTGGAAAATCAAATCATAGTTGGAAAACTTTAGTACAAAAAAAAAATAAAGAAATCTTAAGATTAAATAAAATTTATATTAAAAATTTAAAAAAAGCTGGTGTTGAAATAATCCAAGATCATGGGTCATTTTTATCGTCAAAAAAAATTCTGTTAAAAAGAGGTAAAAAAATTATTAGTGCTAAAAAAATAATAGTAGCCACAGGTTCAAAACCAAATTATCCAAATATTCCAGGGTCAAAAATTGGTATTAGTTCAGATCAATTTTTTGAATTAAAAAAATTACCAAAAAATATATCAATAGTTGGCAGTGGTTATATTGCATTAGAATTTGCGTTTTTGTTGAAAAATTTAAATTATGAAGTCAATTTAATTATAAGAAAAAAGACAGTTCTTAATGAATTTGATCCAGATATTGGAAAACGTGTTTTAGAGTATGCTGTAAAAAAAGGAATAAAAGTTTTTAACGAAACTTCATTAAAAGAGATTAAAAAATCCGGAACAAAAATCAATATTGTTACTAATAAAAAAACAATTAAAACAAATTTATTAATTTATGCAATCGGAAGATCGCCAAATGTAGATAGTCTTAATTTAGAAAATACAAAAACTAAATTAGATAAAAAAAGAGCAATTAAAGTTAATAATAACTCAAGATCAAACGACCAGTCAATTTATGCTATTGGCGATGTGACTAATCGAAAAAATTTAACACCAGTTGCTATTAGAGAGGCAATGATTTTATTTGATCATATTAGGGGCAAAAAACCTCAATTAACATTAGATTATAATAAAGTCGCATCTGCAATCTTTACTCAGCCAGAAGTCGGATCAATTGGATATGGGGAAAATGATCTTATTAAACTGAAGAAAAAGTATAAAATATTAACTACTGAGTTTGGTCCTCTCAAGTACTCTTTTATGAAAAATAAAAAAAGCAAAGTATTTATAAAGGTTATGTATGATCCAAGATCAGAAAAAGTTTTAGGTTTAATTTATATTGGAGAGAGTGCAGCTGAAATTATTCAATCATTGGCAATTGCCTTTCAAAAAGGATTGTATCTTAATGATCTAAGACAGACTGTCCCTGTTCACCCTACATCATCTGAGGAATTAGTTACAATTTTTTAATTTTCCAAAATTTTTTTGCAAGTCTCATGAAGAATGGAGTGCAAATTAACTAATTGCTCGAAATTATGGTTATATCCTCCTCCAAGGACACCGCATAAAGGTATATTTCTTTTAAAAAAATTATTAATGACTAATTCTTCTCTTTTTCTTATTCCAGTTTCAGTAATATTTAATTTACCTAATCTATCTTCAAAATGAACATCTACTCCAGCGACGTAAAAAACAAAATCAAATTGAAAGTGCCCAATTTTTTGAAGTAATTGATTCACAACATTAAGGTATTCTTCATCTTTAATTCCATCTTCAAGCTCAATATCTATATTACTTTTTTGTTTTTTTGATGGATAATTTTTTTTAGAATGAATACTCACAGTGAAAACACTGTCATCACTTTCGAAAATTTTAGCAGTTCCATCTCCTTGGTGCACATCCAAATCTAAAATTAAGATTTTTTTATATTTATATTTTTTTTTTAAATAACTAGTAGCAACAGCAACATCATTAAAAACACAATAACCGTTGCCTTGATTTGAAAATGCA
Organism: Candidatus Pelagibacter sp. HIMB109; assembly: GCF_052048155.1. Taxonomy (NCBI): domain Bacteria; kingdom Pseudomonadati; phylum Pseudomonadota; class Alphaproteobacteria; order Candidatus Pelagibacterales; family Candidatus Pelagibacteraceae; genus Candidatus Pelagibacter; species Candidatus Pelagibacter sp. HIMB109. Next base: position 73,782 of record NZ_JBNAIK010000006.1, on the reverse strand, counting down.
TGATGAGAGCCACCGGCAGTATTGCACGCTAGCTTATGTTTTACCGCAAGTTTTGAAGCCAGAACGGTACCACCTGTTGCAACAAAAGATCTTCTTCTGACACTTTTAACTAGTGGAAAACCAAGTTTTCTAATTTCATCTTTATCCAATGATAAATTGTTAATTTTATTAACATATTCCTCAGAATGAACATTTAATAGAGTTGGTACGGAAACCTCATCAGGCTCAAAAGTATTATGCGTTGTCGCTATATTTTTTTTTCTAAGTAACTTTATTAATTCACCAAATTTTTTAATTGGAAAACGATGATCGTCTCCTATTTGAGCAACATAATCAGGGTGATTTATAATTGGTAACATTATAATGCTGCTTCATTCATTAAGTGGTCTGCAAAAGCAAAAGATGCTGACCAAGCAGGACTTATAGCATTAAGTACATGAGTTGTATTTTTTTGATTAATGACAACAAAATCATTAACAAGATTTTTACTTTGAGGATCAAAGATTTGAGAGCGTATACCTACTTTTTGATCAGACAATTCAAGATCATCTGGATTAATATTATCAAACATTTTTTTTATTTGATTAAAAAAACCACGTTTTGTTAACAAGGATAATTCTTCTAATGCTAAAGTGCGAAGTTTGTTTTCATTAAAGATAATTTTTTTACTAAAGTTAAAAATTAAACTAATACTTTCTTTAAGATTATCTCCTAAAATTCCATTATATTGTTCACGCCCAAATACTGGCGTTGAGCTTGGCCCAATATAAAAATCTCCATGTCGATTATGTGAAGAATGCAAACCTAAAAATGGATATCTAAGATCTGGAATGGGATAAACTAAATGGTTAAGTTTAAAACTTTTGTTCGTAATTTTCCAATATTTTCCTTTAAAAGGTAAAAAGCTGTAACGAAATTCTAGGTTAGAGTTTTTAGCGATTTCATCTGCAAATAAACCGGCGCAATTAAAAATATGCCCAGCTTCAATGGTGTTATTTTGAGTAAATAGTTTTTGTTCACTAATTTTTAAAATCTTAGAATTATAATTAATTTCAACATGCATTTTTTTTAAATTTTCAATCAATGATTTTGAAACTTCTTTAGGATCTGCAACAGAGGTAAATGGCACATGCAAACCATATTCAAACTGACAATTCGTATTGGGCTCTATTCGTTTTATCTCTTCATTTTTAATTTTATTAATTTCAACACCATTTTTTTTGGCTCGATTAAATAAATTTTCTAGATTTGAATAAGAGTATTCTGAAGTTGGAAGTAGTAACTTGCCACACTCATTAATCCAAAGATTTTCAGATTTAATATATTCTTTAAGTTCTTTCACGCCTGTCACACAAAGATTTGCTCTCAAAGATCCTGGCTCATAATATATTCCACTATGAAGAACACCGCTATTTCTACCTGAGCCATGAGAGATGGAATTTGGTTCTTTTTCAAAAATAACAATTTTAGAGTTATTAAATTTTTGTTTTAATTTAAAAGCAAGTGTTAACCCAATTATTCCACTACCAATAATCGCAAAATCGTATTTCATTCGTTTTTAAAAAATATAAAATAAGGTTATGGATATTTTTAAAAAATTAACAATACTCACGTTAATATTCTTTACTACCCAATGTGCTTACGTTGATAAAGAAATCTCTAAATCTCAAGAAAAAGAAAAATCTATACTTGAACAATATCTTGGAAAAAAGAGCTCATCATTAAAAGAGCGACTAGGCGAGCCTACTAATATTATTTTTAATTCTCCTTATAAAATTTATGTTTATAAGAAAAGCCAGTTAATCATAACTTGCGAGAGAAGATTTTATATTAATCCAAAAAAAGATATTGTTGAAAAATTCGACAGTCAAAATTGTATTAATAAGTGATCAACAAATCCTATTTAAATACGGTTAAAGAAGTTACCGATAAAATTATTGATTTAAGAAAGAAAAGAAAAAATATTTTTTGTTTAATCTCTGGTCCTCAAGGATCAGGCAAAACTACATTTTCATCTCATGTAAAAACTGAGCTACAAAAAAATAAGCTAAAGGTGCTTGTCTTATCCATTGATAATTTTTATTTAGGCAAAGAAGATAGGAAAAATTTATCTAATAAAATTTCAAATCTATTTTTAACTAGAGGTGTACCAGGTACCCATAATCTTAAATTATTAAAAGAAGTTCTAAAAAAATTTAAATCTAAGAAAAAAAATAAATTTAAATTACCATTATTTTCCAAAGGGCATGATGATGTTTTAAAATCAAAATTTATAAATCTAAATTTTCCATATGATGTTTTTATTTTAGAAGGATGGTGTGTCGGTTATCAGGGGAGTACTATCTCAAGATTAAAAAAACCTGTAAATCAAATGGAAAGATTATTGGACAAAAATTTGAAATGGAGAAATCATGTGAATCAGGTGAGCAAGAAATATGCATCTTTGATTTATAAAAAATCTGATTTTTCAATCTTTTTAAAAATCCCTTCATTTAATCAAGTTTTTTATTGGAGAAAAAAACAAGAGCAACAAATTCCAAAAAAATTGAGGATGAATAATAATCAACTTAAGAAATTTATAAGTTTCTATCAAAGAATTACGATGGATTTATTAAAAGATTATAAAAAATGTTTTAATAGTTTTATTCCAATAGACTCTAGGCATAATTTTGGAAGGTATAAAATATTGAAATGAAAAAAGTAAAAATCTTAGATGATAGCCAAAATGAAATTGAGGTAGATATAAAATCTTTCTATCAGCATTTAAAAAAATATCACTCTACAGGTGAATCTCTCCATGAAGAGCAGGGTCATTATTTTACAGTAGACGAGAAATTTAGAAAAAAAATTAAACAACTACTTGATTCAAATTCATAAAAAATATACAAACTCGATGTCGATTTGAGACAGCTTGCGGACTAAGATACAGCTAAAGCGTACTACCCAAAAGCTTAGATAATCATTTTGACTAAAATGAATAACTAAGGAGAAACAATGACAACAGAAAGCAAAAATCCAGAGACAATAGGTCTTCATGGAGGAACTTTTAGAAGAGACGAAAGTCAAACTTCTGTAGCAGTTCCAATTCACCAAACAACTTCATTTCAGTTTAATTCTGCAGAACATGCTGCAAATTTATTTGGTCTAAAAGAGTTTGGTAACATTTATACAAGAATTATGAATCCAACCAATAATGTGTTGGAGGAAAGAGTAGCTGCATTAGAAGGTGGAGTTGCTGGCTTATGCGTAAGTTCAGGTCAAGCAGCGTCTGCATTTGTAATTCAGAATTTATGTAATGCAGGTGATAACGTAGTTGCTTCAACTGATTTATATGGTGGAACAGTAAACTTATTTAACAATACTTTAAAAGCTATGGGCATTGAAGTTCGTTATGCAGATCCAGCTGATCCAGAAAATTTTAAAAAAGCAGTTGATGATAAAACAAGATTATTTTATGCTGAAACTCTTCCAAACCCATCTTTAAGAGTTTTTCCAATCAAGGAAGTTGCAGATATTGGAAAGCCACTTGGCATTCCTCTAGTTATGGATAACACAGCTTGTCCCGTAATTTGCAAGCCAATTGAACACGGAGCAGCAATTGTTATGCATTCACTTACTAAGTTTATTGGAGGACATGGAAATAGTATTGGTGGAATTATTGTAGACTCAGGTCAATTTGATTGGTCTGTTAATAAAGATAGACAACCAAATATTTGGCAACCTGATGCATCTTATCATGGTGCAGTTTGGGGAGATGCAGTTCCACAATTAACTGGCGCTAATATTCCTTTTATTATCAGAGCAAGAGTTGTTTTATTAAGGGATCTTGGTTCTGCTATTAGTCCTTTTAACTCTTTTCAAATCATTCAAGGATTAGAAACAGTAGCTTTAAGAATGAAGCAACATTGTTCTAATGCTGAAAAGGTAAAAGACTTTTTATTAAAACACTCTAAAGTCGATAAAGTAATTTACTCGTCTCTTCACGAAGGTGAAATAGGAGATAGAGCGAAAAGATACTTCAAAGGTGGAAATGGTGCTTTAATGGGTATCGAGCTTAAAGGTGGATTAGAAGCAGGTAAAAAATTCATTGATAATCTAAAAATGCTTTACCATGTTGCAAATATTGGTGATGCAAGATCTCTTGCTATTCACCCAGCAAGTACAACTCACTCGCAGTTAAGTGAAGCAGATATGCTCAAAGCTGGTGTAACACCAGGTTATGTAAGATTATCAATTGGTATCGAGCATCCAGATGATATCATTGCTGATTTAGATCAAGCATTAAAAGCGTAAGTTTGATTAATTTTTAAAAGGCCGTAATATTAATTACGGCCTTTTTTTATGAATAAAGATAATCTAGTAGTTATTGTTGGTGGAACAGGAGCGATAGGAAATGCTATTGCTAATGAATTAGAAAAACTTGGGTTTAAAGAAGTTTTAAAAATTGGAACCAAAACTAATCCCTCAATCGATTTTAATGATGAAAATACAATCATAAAAACTACAGAGTTTATAAAAAACAAAAATAAGCCAATTTCAATTTTATTTGATGCAACAGGAATTCTGCATCATGATGACTCAATGCCAGAAAAAACTCTAAAAAGCATCGATATTAATTTTTCAAAAAAAAACTTTTTAATCAATTCAATTGGACCAGCGCTTTTAATTAAGCATTTTGTTCCTTTGCTTGATAGTGAAAATAAATCAGTTTTTGCAACTTTGTCAGCTAAAGTTGGATCAATCAGTGATAATGGTTTTGGTGGATGGTATTCTTATCGCGCTTCTAAAGCAGCTTTAAATCAACTGATAAAAACAGCATCGATAGAAATGAAGGTAAAAAATAAGCAGGCAATATTTTTAGCTCTTCATCCTGGAACGGTTAAATCAAATTTATCTCAACCATTCCAAAAAACTAATCTTAAAATTCAAGAACCAGAAGAGTCTGCAAAACACTTAGTTAAAATTATTAATTCTGTTGATCAATCTCAAACTGGAAAGTTTTTTAATTGGGATGGATCTGAGTTACCTTGGTAATTACTGAATAGTAATTCTATGCATTACACGGTGTGCATTAAAATCATTTACAGGATTGTGAAGTACTGAATAATTTGACCATAAGGCTAAACAATTGGGCTCCCATTCAAAACCATAAATAAATTCATCTTTAGTTTGATGTTCAACTAATTCTTTCATTAATTTTTTACTCTCTTCATCATCAACATCGCAAATTTTAATTGCATGGCCTGGTGACAAATAAAGAGATTTTTTTTTATTTCTTTCATTTTCTTTAATAATATTATGAATTGCGCTAAGTGATTTTGGATCAATTCCTGTTCCTTTTTCTTTTACTCTATTATTTCTTGTTTTTGAAATTGGACCATCAGCACTAAAGACTGCTTTCAAATCTTTTAATTTTTCTTTCATGCTATCATCAAGAGTTTCGTAACTTCTATATTGGGATGCAAAAAGAGTATTTCCTTTACCTTTTTCAGGAGTTTTAACCGAATATAACATGGTAAATCTTGGTGGCTCTTTTGTGTAAGTAGAATCTGTATGCCAACCTTCTCCAAACATAATTTGTTCATCTGGTTTTTTTTCAACAACAGTAATTTCAGGGTGGCCTTCTAAACCTTCAAGCATCGGATATTCAGCTAGAGGACCAAATTGTTTTGCAAACTTAATATAAGTTTCTGAATCTAATTTTTGATTTCTAAAAAAAACTACACCGTATTCAGCTAATGCATCTTTAACATCTTCTATAATGTCATTATTAAATTTTGACAATTCAGCTTCGATGATTGCGCCGACGTTATTTTTATTAGGAGTAACTTTAATATGATTGTACATGTTATTATTTAACTATGTTGACTATATAAAGTCAATTGATACAAAAATTAGCAGATGTTTAGAATTATATTTATTTTTATAGTATTTTTATCCTTTCCTAGCTTTGCGGAAAAGAGATTAGGACCTGATGATTACAAAGAATTAGTAAATTTAGGCTATAATAAAAAAGATGCATACGCGGACGATTATTCGAAAACTAAAGCGTACTGGTTTAAGCTTCAAGAGCACTTAGAAATAAAACCTAAATATTTAGCGTTATTGTCACAAAAAATGACAGTTAATGGAAAAGAAACTGTCAACCAACATATCTACAATAGCAAACACCATTTTTTTGGAGATAAAAAATCAAAATGTGTCGGTAAAAAAGGTTTAATCGTCGGTCCATTAAATTTACAAAAATGTAATTATTTAAAACCTAAAATTGTAGATGATGCAGATTTACCAAAAGATACTTTTATAAATATGGCTTTAGATCATTGCAATGAAACTAAAGTCAAGAACTTAAAAACAGAAGACGGTAAAGAATTAAAAATTTCTGATACAAAAAAATGTTCTATAAAATTTATAAATTTTTCAAAGTATGAGTTTGCCAAAGTTCTAAAAGAAGTTGGCAAAGATATAGACCGTCCAAAAAAAGAAAAAAGCAAATCTTCAAAAAATGTAAATTTAGATAAATATAAAAAACAATGTGAGGATTTAGGTTTTAAGCCAAAGACAGAAAAATTCGGTGAATGTGTATTAAGGTTACTAGAGGCAGCTAACTAGTTATTAGCAATATAAGATTTTAATTCAGAATATTCCTCACACTTACAATTTTCTAATTTTACCAAAATTAAATTAGCTTTATCTTTTCTTTTTGTATCGACATAGAGTTCTCCTAAGTATTCTAGGGCTCCTTTGTGATTTGGATCAATTTTTAAAGCTTTGTTATAATTTATTTCAGCGTTTGAAAGGTCGCCACTTTTTCTCAAAGCAAACGCATATTCATTCAAGATATCAGGATCCTGTTGATATTTATTTTTTTGTAAAATTTCCTCTAACAGTTTTACAGCTTCTGAATAATTTTCTTTTTTAATTAGTTTTACAGCTTTTTTATACGCTCTTGGTTTAACAACAGTATTGTCAGCATCACTTCCTGCGGCATAAGCGTTGAGTGATAAAAAAAAGGACACTAAAAGGACTAAAAAAGTTTTCATAAACACCCATATATACTAAAATTTATCAATGGAAAGTATTTATAAATCTGATGTTGTTATAGTTGGCTCTGGAATTTCCGGATTAATGACTGCGATTTCATTATACCCTAGAAAAGTAACTTTAGTGACGAAACGTAAACTTGGGGAAATGTCATCCAGTGCGTGGGCGCAAGGTGGTATTGCGGCAGCGGTTACAAAAGAAGATAGTCCAAAAAAACATTTTGAAGATACTTTAAAAGCCAGTTCCGGTTTAAGCAATGAACAAGCTGTGAAAGTTATTACTGATGATGCTTTGGATATAGTTAAATTTTTAGAAAAAATTGGAGTAAGATTTGATAAAGATAATGATGAATTTACATTATCTAAGGAAGCTGCGCATTCTTATAGAAGAGTGTTAAAAATTAATGGAGATCAATCGGGTAAATATTTAGTCAGTCACCTCATCGATTATGCAAAACAACAAGGGCATATTACTTTTGTTGAAGATGTTTCTGTCGATCACATCATTCAAAAAGATAATAAGTGTCACGGGATAATGGGGCATATTCATAAAAATGAAGTTGCTGATAATTTTGTATTTTTCCAGTCACCTAACATCATTCTTGCAACTGGAGGATTAGGAAGCATTTACGCTCATACGACCAATCCTAGAGATGTATATGGAGAAGCAATTGCCATGGCTGCCCAAGCTGGCGCAAAACTTGTCGATCTAGAGTTCGTTCAATTTCATCCAACAGCTTTAGATGTTGGAATTGATCCAGCGCCATTATTAACAGAAGCTATAAGAGGAGAAGATGCTTTTATTGTTGATGAAAATAATCATCGATTTGTATTTGATGACAATGATTTAGGCGAGCTCGCTCCTCGTGATATTGTATCAAGATCAATTCATAATCATAAGCTAAAAGGTCATTCCACTTTTTTGGATTGTAGACATTTTAAAATTGATTTTAAATCAATGTTTCCTACAGCTTCATATTATTTAAAACAGGCCTCCATTGATCCAACGAAAGATTTAATACCTATTATACCAGCTGCTCATTATCATATGGGTGGTATCAAAGTTGATATTGATGGAAAAACAAGTGTTGAAGGGCTATGGGCATGTGGCGAATGCAGTTCAACAGGAGCACATGGTGCAAATCGTTTAGCAAGTAACTCTCTTTTAGAAGCATTTGTCTTCTCAAGACGAATTGCTAATAAAATAAATTCAGAACCTCCAAAACAGAGTTACAAATTAATTAATATAGAAAATTATATTCCTAAAGAGAAAACAATAAGCAAAATTAGAGCCAAGAAATATATATGGCAACTAAGATCTGCAATGAATAAATTTGTTGGAGTAGAAAGAAATGAATCTACTTTAAACCAAGCATTTGTAGAGTTTCTTCGAATAGAAAGAGAAGCAGATAAGTTATCTGCAAAGTTAAAAGATATGCTTCTTGTGTCCAAACTCATTACTTATGCCGCACTAAAGAGAAAAGAAAGTCGTGGTACTCATTTTAGAACTGATTATCCAAGCCAAAATAGTCAATTGCTTAAAAGAAATATTTTTGAGCAAAATGATTTAGTTGATTACTTAGATAAAAAATTTAAAAAAGCCGTCTGATTATGGGAAGAACAGTTTATTTAAACGGCGAGTATCTTGATGAAGCGCAGGCAAAAGTTTCAATTTTTGATCGCGCTTTGCTATTTAGTGATGCATTGTATGAAGTAACCTCAGTATTAGATGGTAAGTTAATTGATTTTAAAAATCACATGAAAAGACTTGACCGATCAATGACAGAGTTAAATTATCCAAAATTATTAGACCATAAAGATCTTGAATTATTTCATAGAGGATTAGTAAAAAAAAATAACTTGAAAGAAGGTGTGATTTATCTTCAGGTTTCACGTGGTGTAGCTGAGAGAAGTTTTGATTTTCCAGATAAAAAAACAGAGTTGACAGTTTCTGCTTTTACTCAAGTAAAAGACTTATTAAAAAATGATGCAGCTTTAAAAGGAATTCAAGTTATGACGACTGATGATATGCGATGGGGTCGTTGTGATATCAAAACAGTTCAACTTTTATACCCTTCATTTGCAAAATCTTCTGCAGTTGAAAAAGGTTTTGATGATGCTTGGATGGTTAGAAACGGATTTATTACTGAGGGAACATCAAATAATGCTTGGATAATTAGAAAAGGTACTGTGATTACAAGGCAGTTTGATAATTTAATATTAAGAGGAATTACGAGAGAAGCGGTCATCGAATGTGCAAAAGAATTAAATTACAAAGTAGATTTTAAAAATTTTACAATTAACGAAGCACAAAGCGCAGATGAAGCGTTTGTAACAAGCGCTACAACTTTTGTTACACCTGTAATTAAAATCAATCAGTCGACAATTGGAGATGGAAAACCAGGAAAATTCACTAAATTGTTGCGTGAAAAATATATCGAAAAAGCTAAAAAAATAGCGATTTAATTAAATCTAAAGACTCGTATTGGGTGAATTAGGATATTTTTTGATTCAAAAAATAAACGAATACGAATATGGATTAATTGTGTGCTTGAGTTTGCTCACTTCATGTCCCCTGTTAGTTAAATTTAAGCACACCAAAACATTCAATATCATCAAATCAACTATTCCGTTTTTAGATATCTAATTTTTGAAACGCTGATTATCCAGATTAGCGCTTTTTTACAACCGTTAACTATCTAAATTCCGCATAACAACAAAAATTTAATTTAAGGAGAATAAAATGAAAAAAATAAGTCACTACTTATCTTTTGCACTGTTCGCTTTAATATTTCTAGTAGAACCCAGTTTTTCTGCCGAAAGCAAGGTAGGGGCTGAAACACAATATGTGTTTAATACATTATTATTCTTAATATGTGGTTTTCTAGTAATGTTTATGGCACCAGGTTTTGCAATGTTGGAATCAGGGATGGTAACATCTAAAAGTGTATCAACTATTGCGGCAAAAAATATTGGTTTATTTTCTATTGCTGGAATCATGTTCTGGCTTGGAGGATATAATTTAGCATATGGTATTCCAGAAGGTGGATACATTGGCTCATTCATCCCATGGAGCGATGCATCAAAATTAGATACTGGTTATTCAGATGGGTCTGATTGGTTCTTCCAAATGGTATTCTGTGCAACAACAGTATCAATCGTTTCAGGTGCTTTAGCTGAAAGAATTAAAATTTGGCCGTTCTTTATTTTTGCGGCAATTTTAACTGGTGTAATTTATCCAATCGAAATGGGTTGGCAGTGGGGTGGAGGCTGGTTAGCGAAAGCTGGCTTCTCTGATTTTGCTGGTTCAACTCTTGTTCACGCTGCAGGTGGAGCTGCTGCTTTAGCTGGTGCAATCGTTCTAGGTCCAAGACTTGGAAGATTTGCTAGATCTGGTGAAAAGCCTATGCCGCCATTTGCAAATTCATCTATCCCACAAGTAACTATCGGTGTGTTTATCCTTTGGTTTGGTTGGTTTGGATTTAATGGTGGATCACAGTTAGCTCTAGGTACTGTTGATGATGCAACTGCTATTGCTAAAATTTTCATTAACACTAACTTGGCTGCCTGTGGTGGTGTAATTGCTAATGCTTTGATCACTAGATTTTTAACTGGTAAGACAGACGTCATTATGATGTTAAATGGTTGTTTGGGCGGATTAGTTGCAATTACAGCTGAACCATTAGCTCCAACACCTGGCGCTGCAATTATTATTGGAGCAATTGGTGGAGCAATCGTTGTGTTAGGAACTAAACTATTATTCAAATTAAAAATTGATGATGTAGTTGGAGCAATTCCTGTACACATGTTCGCTGGAATTTGGGGAACATTAGCAGTTCCTTTATCAAATGCTGACACTAACTTTGGGGCACAGTTCCTTGGAGTAATTAGTGTTATAGCTTTTGTCTTCGTAGTATCATTTGTGATCTGGAAGGTGATGGCAAGTACATTTGGAATTAGAGTAAGTAAAGAAGCCGAAACTAAAGGTACAGACGTAGCTGAAATCGGAGTTATTGCATACTCAATAAGAGATTAAACATAGTTAGTTTAATTTATCTAACAAAAGGTCCAGACTTAAAATCTGGGCCTTTTTATTTTTGTCATAACTGAATTGCATAAACAATATTATTAAATTTAATCAATTATATTAAATTAAAACTATGAATTGGAAAAAATTAGAAACATTTAAAAAAATCTCAACATTTAAAAGTTTTAATTATGCTTCTAAAGTTCTTAAAAAATCTCAATCTAGTTTTAGTCGAGATATAATGAGCTTAGAAAAAGACCTAGGTTTCAAATTATTTATTCGTAATATGAAAAATGGAATTCAATTAACTGAAAAAGGAAATGCTCTTTTAAAAGTTGTAAATGAATTTGATACTAATTTAAGTTTATTTAAAAACTAGCATAATAGTAACTCCCGTAACGAAAATTAAGATTCCGATTATTTCGATTAATTTAACCTTTTCCTTAAAAAACAATGTAGAAGATAAATAGCTAAATAATAATTCGATTTGGCCTAATGCTCTCACAAAAGAAGACTGTATTAATGAAAATGCATAAAACCACGATAAAGTTCCCACGAAGCTACAAAACCCTGCTGTTAAGCATTGATATCTATGTTCATAAAGTTTTTTAAATTCTCCTCTTTCAAATAGATAAATATAAATCGTCATGAGTATTGTTTGAAAAGTAACTCCAAAAAACAAAGTACATAATGCTTTTTCAAATTTTGAATCAAATTCTGCAAGACTTAATGTTGCCCCACGATACAACACAACACTTAAACCCAAAAAAAAACCTGTAATTATTCCAATAATTGTTGTTTTTGAAAATAAATTTTTAATGAAAAGATTTAAATTTTTAACTGAAAAAATAATAATTCCTATTGTTGAAATTATTACACCAGTTGTTGCTAAAAAACTTAAAGTATCACCAAATAATACAAGTTCTAAAGCTACGATTTGTATTACTTCTGTCTTACTCAATGATGTTCCAATTATAAAATTTGAGAATTGAAATAAGTACAGCATAATAAATGTAAAAATTATTTGTGATATTGATGCCGATATAAAATAGATAATGAATTTGTCGTTCGATAATGCTTGAGCAATAATTGCAGTATCTTGAAAATAAATAAAAAACAAAGCTATTGCAAAAGGACATGCAAATGCAAATCTCACATAAGATGAAGCAAAGGTAGAGACTTTCTTGTTAATGTTTTTTTGTAAAGTAAATCTAAGGTTTTGTACAAAAGCAGCAATAACCGTGACAACTATCCAATTCATAAAGCTAAATTTTATTGGCTGTTATATACTTAAAATTATTAATTTGCCGCAATAAACCTCAGCAAACTTAAAAATTAGCCAGGATATTAATTATATTTAAAATTATAATTACTTGAATTTTTGTTTTTTAAGAGATTTAATAGGGAAAAATAGGGGGAAAGATAATGAAAATATTAAAAAAAATATTTATAACCATCATTTTAGCTTCATTTGCAACATCATCTTTTGCTGAGACTAAAATGAGAATAACTCTTCAACTTCCACTAAAAGCGCATTTAGGTCAAAATCTACTTGTGTTCAAAAAAGAAGTTGAAAAAAGATCTGACATTAAAGTTGAAATTTATGACTCAGCTCAACTTTATAAAGATAAAGAAGTACCACAAGCTGTGGGATCAGGTGCGATTGAAGCAGGTGTTGCATCTATCACTCGTTTTGCTGGAACAAATCCTGAAGTAGATGTGTTTTATCTACCATTTTTATTTGATTCAGAAAAAAAGGTTAGAAAAGCTACAGCGCAAGGTTCTAAAATTAGATCAATCTTAGATCCAGCAATTTCAAAAACTGGAGCGATGCCACTTTATTACCAGGCGTATGGGAGTGCGATAATGCTCTCTAATGGTGGACCAATGAAAACACCTGCCGACTTTAAAGATAAAAAAATCAGAGTTTTCGGTAAAACTCTTGGAGCGTTTGTTTCTTCATTAGGTGGAAAGCCAGCTTTAATTTCTGGTTCCGAACAGTACTTAGCTTATCAAAGAGGTACAGTTGATGCTGGAATGACTGGTGTATCTGGAGTTAAATCTAGAAAACTTTACCAGGTGATGGATACTCTTACAGTAACAAACCACGGTGATATTGAGTTTGTAGTTGTAGTGAACCAAAAATGGTACAACAAACTTAACGCCAAGCAAAAGAGTGCAATACAGTCTGCATCTAAAATTGCTGAAAAAGCTGTGAGAGATGATATGGCAAATATTGAAGCCGGGGCTTACAAAATTGCTAAAGAAAACGGCATGAAAATTGTTAAGCTTTCAAGCTCAGATTTAAGCGCACTGAAAAAAGCTTCAGCATCAGTGATTGATGACTATATCAAACGAACTGGTGGAGCTGGTGGCGTTGGCGACAAACTAGTTAAAGAAGCAAAGAAACTTTAATTTAAACTTACTTTACCCACCCTCTAATCGAGGGTGGGTTATTTTATGGATCTAGATAAAGTAATAAAATATTCTGGTTATACTGCCGCTGGACTATATGTTTTGATTGGCTTTATCGTGTCTTTTGAAGTTATCTCTAGATATATTTTTAATGCACCAACAATTTGGGTTAATGAAATTTCAAGATTATTACAAATATGGGCTACATATTTAGCGCTTACATATACATTTCATAATAAGGAATTTATTAGAATTACAGTTTTTTATGATAAGGCAAATGATAAGACAAAAAAAGTTTTAGATTTTATTTCATTCATTTTTATTATTTATTTTTCATCTTTTGTGACCTACTACGGGTGGTTAATTGCCTATGACTCTTTTGAGGTTGGTAGGACAAGCTCAACTATTTTAGATTTGCCTGCAGTCATTACAGAAATTGCAATACCTATTTCATTCGCATTATTACTAATTAGAGTTTTTTTAGAAGTTTTAAGATACATCAGAGATTTTGTTAAACCATGACTGTAACATTAATCCTTTTCTTTTTATTTTTTATTTTATTTTTAGGAGTGCCCATTGCTTTTGCATTAGGCTCGTTAGGATTATCACTAATGGTTTTAGGAGATATTTCTCCAATGATGCTCCCTCAAACATTTTATAGCGTTGGAGATAATTTTATTTTACTTGCGGTTCCAATGTTTTTAATGATGTCAAATATTTTACTCAAAGCTGGTGTTGGAGAAGATCTATTTAATTTTGCACAAAGTTGGGTTGGAAATTTTCCTGGAGGATTAGCGATAGCAACAATTATATCTTGTAGTATTTTTGCTGCAATATCAGGTTCATCAGTAGCAACTGCAGCTACAATATCTACGGTAGCTTTTCCCGCAATGATCAAAAGAGGTTATCATAGAAATTTTACTTTAGGAATTTTAGCAGCTGGTGGAACTTTAGGAATTTTAATCCCACCTTCTATCCCAATGATTGTATATGCATTTGTTGTTGAAGAATCGGTTTTAACGATGTTTCTTGCAGGAATTGGACCAGGAATATTACTCGCCCTATTTTTCATCATATTTTCGGTTTTCTATGTAAAGATTTTTAACAAAGAAGTTCAAAACGTTTCAAGTACTAGACAGGAAAAAATTGAAAATACCAAAAAAGGTTTACCCATTTTGTTAATGGCATTTATCATGCTTGGAGGAATATATGCTGGTATTTATACTCCAACAGAAGCAGGTGGTATTGGTTTTTTAATTTCATTTATTTATGTTCTTGTTAAGAAAAGAATAACATTTCAAGGTTTCATTGACTCTGGTATTGAGACAATGAAAACAACAGTAACAATATTTGTAATCATTGCTGGCGCAAAGATTTTTGGTAAAGCAATTTCTCTCTATAGAATTCCACAAGATATTTCTTCATTAATAGTAAACAATATTAATGAACAAGGCGTGTTTATCTTAGTGGTTTGTATCACTTTATTAATTTTAGGTTTTATTATGGAAACTTTGTCACTAATTTTGATTATGATGCCAATTTTTTCAATTTCAATCGCAGCGATGAATATTGATATTATTTGGTTTGGAATTATTTTCACACTAATGATTGAGTGCGCTTTAATCACACCACCAGTAGGACTGAATATTTATGTCCTTCAGGCCATTGGTAATGCAAAAATGGGAGAAATTGGGAGAGGTGTTGCTCCATTTGTTTTAATTATGCTTTTCACAGTTTTTGTGATTTACTTTTTTCCAGATATTGCTTTATATATACCATTTAAATTATGACACTTTTTAATCCATTAAACTCTAAAAAAAGATCTCAACAGCTTAAAAATTTTTTGGACGCTGAAAAACTAGTGATGCTACCAGGTTGTTATGATGCTCTTTCTGCAAAGCTAATTGAAAAAGCTGGAATTAAAGCAGGATTCATGTCCGGTTTTTGTGTTTCATCTACTAGACTTGGAATGCCTGATACGGGTTTGATTTCTTATACAGAGATGCAAGATCAAGTAAGAAACATTTGTAACATTACCTCTATTCCAATTTTATTCGACGGAGATACTGGATGGGGAAATGCTGGAAATATTTATAGAACTGTAAGAGGTTATGCAGATGCTGGTGCAGCCGCAATTATGATCGAAGATCAAAAATGGCCAAAAAAATGTGGTCACACAAAAGGAAAAGATGTTGTTGAACTTGATGAAGCTAAATCAAGAATTAAAGCTGCTGCTGATGCAAGTAAATTAAATGGTGAAAAAGATATTTTAATCATGGCAAGAACAGATGCTATTGCAACAAGAGGTCTTAAGGAAGCAATTGATCGAATGAATACTTATAAAGAATTAGGAGCCGATCTGTTGTTTGTAGAAGCAATAAAATCTAAAGAAGATATGAAAACAGTTATTAAAGAAGTTCCAGGTTATCATATGGTTAATTTAATTGAAGATGGAGAAACTCCGTTATTAGAAATTAATGAATTAGAGGATATTGGATTTAAGATTGCTGTATTACCATTAACACTTATGAGTGCTACAGTTAAAACAATGAAAGAAAGTTTAGAAAATATCAAAAATCGAAAATACAACACTAATGTTTCAAAGTTTGAAGAACTAAGAGATGTTGTAGGGTTTAACGATTATTACAAAATAGAAGACCAATATAAAAGTTAGACGAGTTCTTTAGGTAGTAATTCTTTAGGAATATTTTGATATGAAACGGGTCTCAAAAATCTAAAAATAGCTTTAGATCCAACTGATGTAGTTCTTGTGTCAGATGTTGCAGGAAAAGGTCCTCCGTGCACCATGGCATGACAAACCTCAACTCCTGTAGGAAATTGGTTATAAATAATTCTACCGGCTCTATCTTCTATTAAACTAACAAACTCTTCGGACACTTCTTCAACATTGTTAGAATGAAATGAAATAGTCAACTGGCCTTCTATTTTTTTTGCAATTTCGTTGAAATCTTGATCATTTTCACATTTTATAATTAATGAAGTAGAACCAAATATTTCATCCGATAACTCTTGATCTTTTTTAAATTCATTAGCACTTGTTTCAAATAAGTGAGGGATACATTGATTGGCGTTGCCATTTTTTTTACCTTCACCAACTAGTGTTATATTATTTTTACTTTTAAACTTTGAGACACCTTCCTCATATGCTTTTGCAATTACATTGCTAAGCATAGTCTGGCTGTTTTGTTCTTTTATTTTTCCTGCAAGTTTAGATTTGAAATTTTCGTAATTCTTTGAATTTTTTGTAATAATTAAACCAGGATTTGTACAGAATTGACCAGCACCCATTTGTAAAGAAACTAAAAAACCTTCAATAAATTTATCTGGATTTTCTAAAACAGAATTAAATACAAATACTGGATTGATACTGCTCATTTCAGCATAAACCGGAATTGGCTCGTTTCTACTTTGAGCTGTTTTAACGATTTGCAATCCACCGTTTCTTGATCCTGTGAAACCTACCGCTTTGATATATTTATTTTTAACTAAACCTTGTCCAACAATATTACCTGAACCGAATAACAGTGAAAAAGTTCCATCAGGTAAATTATTTTTTTTAACAGCATTTTGAATACATCTTCCAATTATTTCTGAAGTTCTAGGATGAGAACTATGCGCTTTTACGATAACAGGGCATCCGGCCGCTAGGGCTGCAGCTGTATCACCTCCTGCCACTGAAAAAGCCAAGGGAAAGTTACTTGCTCCAAATACTGCAACTGGACCTATAGCAACATTTCTCAATCTTAGATCTGGCCTCGGAAGAGGTTGCCTATCAGGTAATGCTTCATCAATAGTAGCATCAGTATGTTTCGAATTTCTAATAAATTCAGCAAACATTCTTAATTGACCAACCGTTCTTCCTGTTTCGCCTGTGATTCTTGCCTCTGGTAAACCTGTTTCTTCAGGAGTAATTTTTAACAAAGTTTCTTTAACAGCCTCTATTTCTTCTGCAATCGTATCTAAAAATTTTGCTCTATCTTCAAAACTAGTATTTTTATACTTGTAAAATGCATTATTAGCTAAATCACAAGCATGCTCTAATTGTTTTGCAGTTGCCCCTTTATATCCGGGAGACAATGTATCATTTGTAGATGGGTTTTTAGCAGAGACTTCTTTCTCACTTCCAGCCTCTTCTTTTAAACCAATAATTAAATTACCATTTAAATTCATAATTAATTGATGTAGGTTCTAACTAATTATGAAAATAATTCAATTCCTAAAAGATAATAAATGTAATGTTGGTTATGTAGAAAATGGCAAAGTTAATATTATAAAAAATTTTAATTTATCATATGATTTATTTAATGAAGCAATCAACAGCGGTGAAAAAATTGAAAATTTAATTGAAAGCAATAAGTCAAATGAAATTTTAGATTACAAAGAAATCTATAATTCAAACTCACTTTTGCCACCTATCACTCATAAAGATCCATCACATTTTTATGTAACAGGCACAGGGCTGACTCATCTTGGTAGTGCAGATTCTAGAAACAAAATGCATGCTACAAAAGAAGAGGAAATGACAGATTCAATGAAAATGTTTAAAATTGGAATTGAGGGCGGAAAGCCAGAAAAAGGTAACATTGGAGCTCAACCTGAATGGTTTTACAAGGGTAATGGAGATAATATCTCTGCACCTACGGAAACGATTTATATCCCAGACTTTTCTTTAGATGGATCAGAAGAACCTGAAGTAGTTGGTATTTATATGATTAATGAAAAAGAAGAAGTTGTAAAAATAGGTTATTCAATTGGTAATGAATTTTCTGACCATGTTATGGAAAAACAAAACTACTTATATTTAGCTCATTCAAAATTGCGACAATGTTCTTTTGGACCCGAAATTAACCTGGGCAGCATCCCTAGTGAAGTAAAAGGTAAATCAAAAATTATTAGAGATGAAAAAGTTATTTGGGAAAAAGATTTTTTAAGTGGCGAAAAAAATATGTCACACTCTATAGAAAATCTTGAGCATCATCATTTCAAATATGAAATTTTTAGAAAACCTGGTGATTTACATATCCATTACTTTGGAACAGCAACGCTAAGCTTTTCTGACGGTATCAAAGCGCAGGATGGTGATATTTTTGAAATTAGTTCAGATAGTTTTGTTATGCCTTTAAAAAATAAATTAAAAATTAAATCAAAAGAAACTGTTAAATTTCAAAATTTAATAAGTTTGAATTAATTTGCGTCGCAACATTTTATTTTAAGCGCCATTTTCTACTTGATAATAGTTCATAGTTTTGTTTATTTATCGCAAACTTAACGGGGAGAAAAAATGAAAAAATCAAGAATACTTCAAGCTTTCTTAGCTTTAGTATTAGTCTTTGACGTACCATTTTTAGATATCAACCTGAACAAAGCTGAAGCTGGATCGCATAGTAAAAAAGCTATTCAATCAATCACTCACGCTGGTTTTGGTGGTGGTACAGACGTTACTACTAGAATGATGCTTTTAAGAACAAGAAGAGTTCTTAAGCAAGACATGCAACTAGTAAATAAAAAAGGTGGCGGTGGAGCTGCATCAATGGATTACTTAATGTCACAACCGGCAGATGGTAACTCTATTTTGACTTGGACAACAGGTCATGCTGTTTCTATGGCACTTGGTAAAACAAAAGTTAAATTAAGCGACATGGTTCCTTTGGCTAGAGGAACTGATGATCCACAATTATTCGTTGTGAACTGTAAGAGTAGCTTTAAGGATGCAAAGAAATTTGTAAGCCAACAAAAGAAAAAATCTTTCTCTTATGGAACAACACATACGGGTGGTATCGATGATGTGAGTGCAGTTGCATTTACTAAGAAGGGTAAATTAAAAGATCCTAAAATCGTTGCTTATAAAGGTGTTGGACCTATTAAAACAAACTTAATCAAAGGCGATATTGATGTAGGTGTTTTAAACTTAGGTGAAGCACTAACAGAAATTAACGAAGGTAAACTTTGTGTTTCAGTTGTTCTAGCAAATAAAAGAATGGCTAAACTTAAAGATGTACCAACCGCTAAAGAACTTGGGATTCCAGTTTCTTTATCTACTGTAAGAGGTTTCGTAACTAAAAAAGGAACTCCAGCAGATCAAGTAAAAAGACTTGAAGCAGGTATGTTAAAAGGAATGAGCCATAACTACTACAAAAATTTCTTAACTGAAATTGGACTGGATCAGTCAAGTGTAGTTGGGGCTGATGAGTGGGGCAAGCAGATGGACGAAATGCTAAAAGAAATGACTGCTCAGTTAAAAGCTTTAGGTTACATTAAGTAATACTATAACGAATGAATAGTAATTCATTTGAAAAAAAGGGCGGATTTTTATCCGCCCTTTTTAGTTCTGAACTAATTTTATTATTTTTTATTTTCTGCTTTTCAATTTTTTTGTTTGTAACGACTTTTTATTTTGATGAAGTTCCGCCAATTTTGGTAAGAGGAATTCAACCCGCAACTTTTCCTAAAATTCTACTTGGGCTAATTTTTTCACTCAATTTACTATTAGTTTATTTTTATTTTAGCCGGCCTAAAAAAGATTATGAAAAGCAAAGTAGAATTTTTTATAAAACTGTAGGAATATTTATTATATTTCCACTAATAGCTCTAAAAGTTGATTTGATATTGGCATTAATGCTAAGCTCAATTGCAATAACTTATTTTTGGGGTGAAAAAAATTTATTATTAAATCTTTTTTTATCAATTGTGTTTCCAATTTTAGTTTTTTTATTATTTGAAGGTGTGCTTGGATTAAGGTTTCCACCAGGTATATTAACTAATCTTTATTATAATTGGTAATGATTGAAAATTTATCCTACATGATTGCACCAATTTTAAGCAGCAAGCTTTTAATTATCCTTTTTTTGGGAACTTTGTTTGGATTGATTTTAGGAGTTTTGCCTGGACTTGGTCCAACAACAGGAGGGGCATTAATTCTTCCATTTACAATTACCCTAGACCCTTTGTCAGCAATTGTTCTATTAACTGCAATTTATTGTGCAGGAACATACGGGGGTGCAATTACAGCTGTTCTTATTAATACTCCTGGAACACCTGCAGCAGCTGCAACTTGCTTAGACGGTTATCCTTTGGCTCAAAAGGGCGAAGCTGGTCGGGCGTTAGGTATGGCAACTTTTGGAAGTGCATTCGGTGGTTTATTCAGCGTTGTAGTATTAGTTCTTTTTGCACCTATTTTAGCAAATATTGCCTATGAGTTTGGTCAACCTGAATATTTTGCTTTAGCTATATTTGGATTAACAATGCTTGCTTCAATAGGAGAAGGAAGTCCAATTAAAAATTTAATCGCTGGTGCATTTGGTATTCTATTATCAACTGTTGGAAAAGATGTAATGGCATCAATCGATCGATTTACTTTTGGTGTAAATGAGTTGACCGAGGGAATTGGGTTTATTCCTGTTGTAGTTGGAATGTTTGCTATGAGTGAATTATTAGTTCAATCTAATTTAACAAATCAA
Source organism: Candidatus Pelagibacter sp. HIMB109 (assembly GCF_052048155.1). Classification (NCBI taxonomy): domain Bacteria; kingdom Pseudomonadati; phylum Pseudomonadota; class Alphaproteobacteria; order Candidatus Pelagibacterales; family Candidatus Pelagibacteraceae; genus Candidatus Pelagibacter; species Candidatus Pelagibacter sp. HIMB109. Next base: position 52,819 of record NZ_JBNAIK010000006.1, on the reverse strand, counting down.
ATTTTTGAAAGAATAGCGATGAAAGCTGTAAGACTTCCATCCAAAGATGATTTTAAATATTGTTTTAAAACGATTTTAAGATCATCTGGAATTGGTTCTTTTATAGGCATTCTTCCTGCCGAAGGAGGAACCGTTGCTTCTTTAATAGGATATTCAGAGGCAAAAAGATGGTCAAAAAAACCTGAAGAGTTTGGCAAAGGTGCGATTGATGGAATAGCAGGAGCTGAGACTGCAAATAATGCAGCAACAGGTGGAGCCATGGTTCCAACACTTGCTCTTGGAATTCCAGGAAGCGCTACAACTGCAGTTATTTTAACAGGTTTAATCATTCATGGTTTAAGACCAGGACCAGATTTGTTTAAAGAACAACCTGAATTTTTATATGGAATATTTGGTGCAATGTTTTTTGCAAATATTCTATTTTTTATTTTTGGGTTTTTTGGCGCAAAAATTTTTGCAAGAATAACATTAATTCCTAATCGATTATTATGGCCAATGATATTTACACTATCTGTTTGCGGGACTTATTCTTTAAACCAATCTTTTACAGATGTTTTCTTGATGATTGGTTTTGGAATTATTGGATATGTAATGAGAAAATTTGGTTTCTCTGTTGTGCCTGTTATTATTGGTTTAATCCTTGGGCAATTAGTTGAACTAACATTAAGACAATCTTTAGTGATTTTTGATGGTGATTGGACTTTGTTTTTTACCAGACCAATTGTTGTAACTTTCTTTATTTTATCGGTTGTTGCTTTAATATTTCCTAATATAAGGAAAAAGAATAAATGATTGAATTAAGAATAATTAAGAATTATTAACCAAGGAGTTTAAATTATGAAAAAAAAAGTAGCAGTTTTACTAGGTGACCCTTCAGGCATTGGTCCAGAATTAGTTGTTAGATTATTAAATGAAGATATTTCTAATGAGGCCAATGTAGTTGTAATTGGTGAAAAAAAAATATTAGAAGATGGTGAAAATATATCTGGAAAAAAAGTTGATTTTAAATTTGTTACTGATTTTAACGAAGTTAAATTTGATGATAAAACAAAGTTTTTTTTAGATATCTCAAAAGGAACAAACAGAACTTATAAACATGGAGAAGTTTCTGCTGAGTCTGGAAAAAGCGTTCTTGAAGCTATGGATTATGCTTTAGATCTTGCAAAAGAAAAAAAAATTGATGCAATCAACTTTGGTCCTATGAACAAAACAAGTTTAATGATGGGTGGTTGTCAGTACAATGATGAGCATGATTTCATGCAGAATAAACTTGAAATGAAAGAATTTTGTTGTGAATTTAATGTTGTAGATAATTTTTGGACTGCTCGTGTAACGTCACATATCCCAATCAAAGAAGTTCCAGAGAACATTACAAAAGAAAACATTTTAAAACCAATCAAGTTATTAGACCAAACTTTAAAAATGAGTGGAATTAAAAATCCTAGAATAGCTGTCCAAGCACTTAATCCTCATGCTGAATTTGGCACTGAAGAAAAAGATGAAATTATACCTGCTATTGAAGAAGCTAAAAAAATGGGAATTAATGCTGACGGACCTTTGCCCTGCGATACATCTTTTATAACCGCATTTAAAAACAAGAATCACGATTGCATAGTGGGAATGTATCATGATGCTTTACAATGTGGATTGAAAGCATTTGGTTTTGATAGAGGGGTAACAGTGTCAGGTGGATTAACTGTTCCTGTAACAACACCAGCCCATGGAACTGCTTTTGATATTGTTGGAACTAATACTGCTAATCTAGAGCCAACGATTAATTCATTTAAGTTAGCAGTAAAAATGAATTCAGGAACTCAAATTAATTAATGACAAAAATCAAATCGGTAAAAACAAAAGTCTATCAATGGAAAGGTAAAACAGTACCTCCACAAAGTAATTTTTGTACCAATGCATCTGATCTTTTGTATGAAAAGGGTGATAATATGGGTTCATTCAGATTTCATGAATGGCTGACGTGTGAAATTGAAACCGATGATGGTTTGGTTGGAATTGGTAACGCTGCTTTAGCGCCACAAGTTGTAAAGAAAACAATTGATCATTATCTAACGCCTTTAATATTAAATGAAGATCCTTTTGATTATGCTTATCTCTGGGAAAAAATGTACAGAAGAACATTAGCATGGGGACGAAAAGGTGTGGGAATGACTGCTATATCTGCAGTTGATATTGCTATATGGGACTTACTAGGAAAATTAACTAATAAACCTGTGTTTAAGTTATTAGGTGGAAGAACTAAGGAAAAAATTCCTGTTTACGCTTCAAAATTATACAGCCAACCAATTGAAGATTTAAAAAAAGAAGCTCAAAGTTATGTCGATCAAGGTTTTAAAATGTTCAAGATGCGTTTTGGCTGGGGACCAAAAGATGGCCCTGATGGAGTGAAGAAAAATTTAGAGTTAGTTGAAGCTGTAAGAGAGGTTGTTGGATATGACACGGACCTAATGCTGGAATGCTATATGGGCTGGAATTTAGAATATACAAAACATATGCTGCCCAAGTTAATGAAGTTCCAACCAAAGTGGTTAGAAGAACCAGTGATCGCAGATGATATTCATGGGTATGCTGAACTCAATAATATGAATATGATACCAATTTCAGGTGGAGAGCACGAATTCTCATTATTTGGCTTTAGACAGCTGTTAGATCTTAAGGCTGTGAGTTATATTCAATATGACACAAATAGAGTTGGTGGAATTACAGCAGCACAAAAAATTAATGCTTTAGCTGAAGCTTATCAAGTGCCCGTTATTCCTCATGCAGGTCAAATGCACAATTATCATTTAACAATGGCTAATTTAAATTGTCCATTCTCAGAGTTTTTTCCTGTTCATGATGTTGAGATAGGTAATGAACTTTTCTATTATATATTTGAAGGTGACCCGGAGCCAAAAAATGGTTTTATCGATTTAGATGAAAATACTCCTGGTTTAGGAATTAATCTTTCAAATAAATATGAAAAAGACTTCCAAATCATTGAATAAAAAAATTATCAAAAAATGTGAAAAGTGTGTTCAAGAAAATGAGTCCGTTTATGCAAATTATTTACTTTATGGCTTTATGATTTGCGAGTCTTGTAAACTATCAGATACTTTGTTTCCTATAGTTTAAATATCCAAATAATCCCAATACCAATAAAGCAAACGGATAAACAATATCTTTATCTGGACGATTTTTATTTTCAATTTTAATTTCAGTTAAAATATCATCAGTTTCAAAGCCTGATTTTTTTGCAATACCATTCCATTTGAGCGTATCAATAATGATACTATCTTTTTTTGTGACTAAATTAATACCGTACTCTTCTAATGAATAAGATTGGTCAAAAGAATCTTTGGGTATTTCAAACATTTTATATCTCGGTCCATAGGCTGTTTGCCTTGTAACTTTAATTTGAACTTTTTGATCAGATTGAAATTTAGTTTCATTAATTATTTTTGTATTGAGTTTTACTTGATTAAACTCTGGGTAAAATTGGTCCATAATTAATCCTGGTCTAAATAACGCTAAAGAAATAAGTAAAAATACAATAATTTCATACCATTTTAATTTATTAACAAACCATCCTTGTGTTGCTGCAGTAAACACTAATATTGCAATTAAAGATGTGATCATAACAACAATACCATGGAACCAGTTTTCAATACCAATAAGCAAAAGTTCATTGTTAAAAATAAATACAATTGGCAAAATACCTGTTCTCAAACTATACCAAAAAGCCTGAATACCTGTTTTGATTGGATCTGCTCTTGATATCGCTGCAGCTGCATAGGAAGCAAGTCCAACAGGTGGCGTGACATCTGCCATTAAACCATAATAAAAAACATATAAGTGAATTGCGATAAGCGGGAATACATAACCTGATGCACTACCAACCTCAACTACAACATTAGCCATAAGAGCTGCAACAACTAGATAGTTTGCAGTCGTAGGTAATCCCATTCCTAAAATAATACAAAGAAAAGCAGTAAGACCTAAAAGATAGATAATATTTCCACCAGATATAGCCTCGACAATAATAACAAGATTATTACTTAGACCCGTTGATGAAACAGCACCAACAATAATTCCTGCAGTTGCAATTGCGATACCAACACTTACCATATTAACTGCACCTTTTTCAAAGCCCGTAATAATTTTGTTAAAAGCATTAATGAAACCAACCTTTGAAGTCTGGCTTTCTTTTTTAGAGGTAATTAATTCTTTAAAAATAATAATAATAATTAATGAAATTATCGAATAAAATACTGATGATGCAGCAGTCCAATTCATCACTAATAGTAGATAAATTAAAACACCAATTGGAATTAAGTAATGAATACCACTTAAAAATGTTTCTTTTAAAGGAGGAATATCTTTTTCAGGCAAACCTTTAATATCTAGCTTTAACGCCTCTAAGTGTGAAATATAAAAGAGTGCAATATAAGATATTACAGCTGGTAAAAAGGCATGAGTAACAACAGTTAGATAAGGAATACCAAGTAGTTCCGCCATTACAAACGCAGCAGCTCCCATGATTGGCGGCATGATTTGTCCATTAACAGATGCTGCAACTTCTACTGCTCCAGCTTTAACTGCAGGTAATCCTGTTTTTTTCATAATAGGAATTGTAAAAGTTCCAGTTGTAACTGTATTTGCCACAGATGATCCAGAGATCATACCGGTTAAACCAGAAGCTAAAATAGCAGCTTTTGCAGGACCACCTCTCATTTTACCTACTAGAGCAAATGCTAAATTTAAAAAATATTTACCACCACCTGCTGCATCTAAAATGGATCCAAATAAAACAAATAAGAAAATAAAACCAACAGAAACACTTATGGGAATACCAAAAATAGCTTCCCCTCCAAGCCAATGATATCCAACTAATCTAGTAATCGATAAACCTGCATGAGCAATAAGATCTGGCATTTGCTGACCAAAAATTGAAAAAATTATAAATATGACAGCGATAAAAACTAAAGGTAATCCAATTGCTCTTCTGGTTGCTTCAAGCAACAAAATCATACCAACAGCACCTAATATCATTTCATATGGAATTTTAATTCCAAATAAATTGATGTTTGCAAGGACTCCTTGACGGTTAACTAAACCTTCGTAGTCAAAGACGATATAAAAAGTTGTAATGATAGAAAGCCCAACAAATATATAATCATAATATTTTATAGGTTGGTTAGAATTTGATTTTTTAGAAGGGTAAATTAAAAAACATAAAATTAATGCAAAAGCTAAATGTATAGCTCTTGCAGGTAAATCAATAAAAATTCCAAACTTTAGAAGAAACGGTAATGGACTTGCATACCACAACTGAAACAACGTCCAGCAAATTGCAATACCTGCAACAAGTTTCAGATTAAAACCTTTAAGGTTTCTTTTTACTCCACCTTCATCATCAATATTTTCAAATTGGTCTGATGCAGTTTTAATTTCTTCTTTTGACATGATGAGAATTATAAACTTTTGTTTTTTAAAGGAGTATAAAAAAAAAGGCCCAGTTTATTAACTGGGCCTTTGAATATCAAAAGACTACATTAAGCCTTTTTCTTTATAATACTTAACTGCTCCTGGGTGCAATGGTGCAGACAAACCATCTTTGATCATTTTTTTAGGATCAAGGTTTGCAAATGCAGGGTGTTGTTTTTTGAAATCATCAAGATTTTCAAAAACAGCTTTCACTACATTGTATACCATTTCTTCAGAAACACTTGCGCTTGTAACAACAGACGCCATCACACCAAAAGTTGTTACATCCTTCTTAGAAGTTTTGTAAGTTCCTTTTGGAATAGTTGCAAAAGCATAGAACGGATTATCCGCAACTAGCTTTTTAACCTGTGGAGTTGTTAGGTTAATAATGTAAGCACCACAGCCGTCTGTTGATTGAGCAACACCAGCATTAGGTACACCTACAGTATAACCAAAAGCATCGATTTTTTTATCACAAAGTGCACCTGATTGCTCAGATGAAGTTAGCTCAGTTGTAGAACCAAAATAACTTTTGTTTACACCGTGAGATTCCATTAGCACTTCGAAAGTTCCTCTTTGACCAGAACCTGGGTTACCAATGTTAACCTTTTTTCCTTTTAAAGATTTCCAATCTTTGATCTTAGATCCTTTTCTTGCGATAATTTGAAAAGGCTCTGGGTGAGCAGAAAATACAGCTCTTAGATCTTTGAATGGTTTTACTTTATCTGGCTTAGATGCATTATATGCATGATATTGCCAGTCAGACTGAGCTACACCAAATTGGAACTCGCCTTGTTGGATCTGACCAATGTTATATGTTGATCCACCCGAAGATGGAGCCGCACATCTGTACGCTTTGTCAGTTCCTTTTTTTCTACCGTGCTCGGCAGATTGTAGCTTTGCAACCATTTTACAAATAGCGTTACCAACTTGGAAATAAACTCCAGTTGCACCACCAGTACCAATTGTAAAGAATTCTGCAGATTTTACAGAAGTACTGAAAGGTAAACTAAAAGCAAAAATTGCTAAAGCTGACGTGAAAGAAGCAAATAGCTTTTTCATTATTGTCCCCCTTAATTAATTAAAGTTTGAGAAAAAATACTATAGCCGCGTGATGATATCAACCGTTGAGTTATGCGTATTTTTTTGCAAAGTTGATAATTTGTTGAACACCATCAACAATTTTTGGAGCATATTTTACTAAATTTTCTTCAGTAATATCTGAATCCTTAACTTTTAAAAATTCTGCACCATTAAAGTCAACATAACTTAGTCTAAATATTAATTTCTCAACTGGAAAGCCAAAATCAGATCCAGGCAGCACCGCAACACCTGCTTCATCTAATAAAGTTTTACAAAAATCTTTTGAATTTTTAAATTTGTTTTGAAGCATTCTTGTAAAATCTGGCATTAAATAAAAACCACCTTCTGGCTCAATCATATCAATATCAAGTTGTTTCAATTGTTCGTAAACATAATGAGCAATGACATGAAGAATTTTTTTAGATTTATTTAAGTATTCAGAGTGATCTTCCTCATAAGCAGTAATGGCTGCAAATTGTGTAGGAGCAGATACGGCACTAAATGTTTCAGTTCCAAGCACAGCAAGTTTTTCAAAAATTTCTATTAAATTATTTGGTACAGCAAAATATCCCACTCTCCAACCACCAGCTCCAGCCCATTTACTTAAACTGCTGCTTACAATCGTATTTTCGTGAAAGTGTGAAATAGATTTATAGTTATCTTTAAAATAAAGTTCAGAGTAAATCTCATCTGATAAGACAGTAATATTGTGTTTAGTAAATACTTCGCCTAACTCTTTTAATAAATGAATGTTTGTTCCAGATGGATTATTTGGAGAGTTTAAAATAATGAGTTTGTTTTTACTTTCGATTTTTGATGCAATTTGATCAATATGTTCAGGGGAAATATGCCAATTCGTTTCCTTTTCGGTTTGAATCCAATGATATTTATTTTTCGCGATAATTGCTTGCGGTGCATAAGAAACCCAGCTTGGAACAGGTAAAATAACTTCACCGTCAAACGCAACTTGAAGTAAGAACATTAATTCTTTTGAACCAGGACCTATAATTATATTTTCATGATTTAAATTTTTGTAACCTTTTCTTGTTAGAAATCCTGCTATTGATTTTCTAAGTTCAAATAATCCTTTAGATGGAAGATAATCTTTTTGGTGTGCATTTACTTTTAAAGCTTCAACAATTTTTTCAGGCACTGGAAATGGAGATTGTCCAAATCCAAACTGATAAATTGTCTTACCAGCTTTAGACATCTCCTTACACATTTCATTAATAAGAAGAGTAGATGAAGGTAGTAAGTCTTTTATATTTTCTTTAATTAAACTCATGTTTTCTGGCTAATACTCTTTTAGTTTTAAATAGCAACTATTTTTAGAACGCCTTTTAAAGGGTCTATTTCAATTAACAGTCATCACTATCGCATTTATCAGTTTCAGATACATCAAATACTATATCAAAAAATTGATTTTTGGCTTTTATATTTTTTTTTACTTTATTTATTTGATTATTGGAGCTTAGATAATTGTCAAAATCTGAAATGTTACGAATATTCTTTTTCTTATTGTTCCAAATTATTTTTTTCCCTAATGCAAAAATGTACAAGTCCTCATTTAACTTCTTGGAAAATCTAGAGATAGTTTGCAATATATAAACTCCATTATCACATGTTCTTATATTGTCTTCGCACATTAACATTAAACTTTTACTTCCATCTTTTGATATCGCAAAAGCAATTGGCGACTTGTTATATTCATTCCGCTCAAATTCATAAGAGTAATACTTTCCATTTAGATAAGATATAAATCTTTCATATTGTTTTTGATTTAATATTAAATCCGATTTGCCGGTATTACTTTCAATAGTACCCAAACTTGAGCAGGAAAAATTAAATAAGATTACGATATATACTAATAAAGCTTTTTTCATAAAATATCAGAGTAATTATATCCGAACTTTTATTTTTCAACATAAAAACTATATTTAAAAAAAGATATTGATATAAGCTTGATATTAAAGGCGCCCGTAGATCAACTGGATAGATCGTCTGACTACGGATCAGAAGGTTGGGAGTTCGAATCTTCCCGGGCGCGCCAATAGAAAATATGGAAAATGAATTAAATTTAAAAGGATCCTTTGTTGATGGAAAATGGTTTGATGAAGGAAAAAGTTTACCAATTATTAATCCCGCAACTGGAAAAATATTATCTGAAGTAAAAATTGTTCCAAAAAATATTTTAGATCAAGCAATTGCTGGTGCTAAAAAAGCCCAAAAGGAATGGGCTAAAATTAATATTAAAGATAGAGCAAAAAAAATATTACAACTTTGTGATATTGCAGAAAAAAATTTAGAAACGTATGCAAAAATAGATTGTTATAATGTTGGTAACACAATCAGATTTGCTCGTAATGATATTAAGTCCGCTATAAAAAATGTTAAGTATTTTTGTGATCATGTAGATGAAATTAAAGATGAGACTTTTTCAAATAAAATTAATCATTCAAATATTACCAAATACCAACCTTACGGAATAGTTTTAAAAATTAATGCATTTAATCGACCTTTTAGATGGTGTTTAGAAAAATTAGCTGCACCTCTTTTGATGGGTAATGCCATTATTATAAAAAATTCTGAACAGGCTCCATTATCTGCCTTAAAATTTTCAGAAGTTATTAAAGATGTTTTGCCTGATGGATTAGTGAACATTATTTGTGGAGATCATGAGGTTGGAGATTATTTAGTCAGGCACCCTGATGTTGGAAGGATAGCAGGTATTTGTTCTGTTGAGACTGGAATTAAAATTAATGAGGCTGCATCAAGTTTGTTAAAAAAAGTTAGCTTAGAACTTGGTGGAAAAAATCCTTTAATTGCATTTAGTGATGCTGATCCGGAAAAAATTGTTGAAGTTACGCTAAAGGGAATGCGTTTTGATGCCAAGGGAGAATCTTGTACGTCGCCTACTAGAGTTTTCATTCACAAATCTTTGAAAAAAAAATACTTAGAAATTCTTAAAGAAAAAATTGAAAAGTTAAAAATAGGCTTACCTTGGGAAGAAGATACAGATGTAGGGCCTGTAGTGTCAAAAAAACAATACGATAGAATAAAATTTTATATTGATGGCGCAATTCAAGAAGGAGCTGAGCTATATACAGGTGGTTATGAAATCGAAGATCAAAAATTAAAAGACGGATTTTTTATTAGACCAACAGTTTTAAATAATGTGACTCAAAACATGACCGTTGCAAATGAAGAGATTTTTGGTCCAGTAGTTTCAGTTTTAGAATGGGATGATGAAGAGGAAGTTATAAAAATGGCAAATTCCGTGATATATGGTTTAACCGGCTATATTGTAACTAATGATATGGATAAAGCTAAAAATATAGCAGATCAAATTGAGTCTGGTTATATCTGGGTTAATGCAGCAGGAAGATACCCTGGAGTTCCCTTTGGTGGTTGGAAATTAAGTGGAATTGGCGTTGAAGAATGCCTTGATGAGATGAAAAGTTATGGACGAATAAAAAACATTAATATGGAGTGGTAAATGAGAAATATTTTATTTTTTTTTGTATTATTAATTTTTTTATCTTCCAAATCATATTCAAATGAAAAAGTTGTAATTTTCGAATTTACACAAGAAGAGCTATCAAAACTTAAATCTCACAGTATAAAAAAGAAGACTGATTACAGTATTTTAATAGATCAAAATGGTACATGTGTTGCTTCAGAAAATTCTGATTTATTTAAACTTAAAAGCAAAAATAGTTCAGATGCTAATTTAAAAGTAGAAAGCGATGGCTGCCTAAAGGCAGAGGCTGAAGGACAAGCATCAGGTCTTGGACGAGAAATCAAAGTAGATTTAAACAAAACACCTTTTTTAAATATAACCTGGAAGGTTGAACAGGGAATTCCTGGTATAAAAGAAAATAGTAAAAAAGGGCATGATTTTGCCGCTCGTGTATCAGTAATAAAAGAAACAGGCTCTTTACCTTGGCAAAAAAAGGTGATGAACTATGTTTTTTCTAGCAATGAAAAAACAAATAGCCATTGGACGGGTCCTTACCGAAAACAAATAATTGATTATGTCGCTTCATCACTAGTTGATACAAAAGTAAATTCATGGGTTACAGTTAAACTTAACGTTAAAGAGCATTTTAAAAAGTTTTTAGATCTTGAACTTGAAGAAATTGATGGCGTTGCGATTATGACAGATACAGATAATACCAAACAAAAAGCTGTCTCGTATTATAAAAATATTTATTTTTCTAATTAGTTTTTTCTAAAAGTTAAGCTTGCCCAGCGGCTAAAATAATCTGCTTTATATTTAATTTTTTCTATTAAATTAAGCTTCTCTAAATCAACAGCACTTATCAAATATAGTCCTTTTTTTAAACTTTCTATTTTTGCAAAGCCGTTTAAATCAGTTTGATATATTTTTCTTTCAAACGTATTTTCATTTTTAAAAAAAACAACAAATTTTTTGTTTATAAATGGTTTATTCTTTAGAAGAATTTGTATCTCTGACAAATTATTTTCATAAGGGTTATTTTGATTGATAATTTCAAATTCTAAATTTTTCTTTGTTTTGAAAAAACTATTTGGTTCACCATTAAAAATTATTTTAGCAAATCTTTGATAAATTTCACTTGGGGGATTTTTATTACTCTTGTCATAACTTAAATTGTACTCATCTGTAAATTCGATAAAGGTTTTATAATCTTGATATTTGAGAAACTCTTTATTTGACTGATAGTACAAATATTGTATCCCACTATAATTCACAGATTGTTGTATTGCAGGGTAATCGCCATCGATTTGATTTAATTTTTTAAAACCTTTTTTTGATATAAAAAAAAGTTTCTCAGTTTCTTGTGACAAATAAGGGTAACTCTCACCCACTAAATCTTGTCCGACTTTGATATTTGCAATTAGCTTTTCACTATCCTTTAATTGATATTGATCAGCTTCTAACCAAAGCTCATGCGCATTCAATGAATTTGAATTAATTAAAAAATATAATATTACTGCTAAATAAATTTTCATATGGTGCGTTTACTATTTATTCTTCTATTTATTCCCTCTATAGTTTTTTCTCATGAATTAAAACCATCTATTGCAAATTTTCAATTTATTGAAAAAGATAATAAGTTAAATTTTAAATTAAGTATTCAACTTAATTTAGAAGCTATTTTAGCTAATATTGACCCGTCACATTCAGATACCGATGAATCTAAAAATTCTGATTATTATAACAGTTTAAGAAAGTTGCCTGCTGAACAATTGTTAGAAGTATTTAAAAAATCTTTAGTGAATTTTAAAGATAACATTTCTTTAAACCAAAATGAGTTAAAAATACCGTTTGAAATTTATGATGTTCAAATAGAAAAAATTGGAGATTTAAATCTTTCACGAGAGACTTTAATTCAAATTTCTGGATCAAATATAGATAAAAATAACTTACAGTTTGGTTGGATAAAAGATTATGGTCCGGTTATTCTTAGAGTGTCAAATCCTCAAAAAGAAATTGTTTATACTGAATATTTAAAAATCAATTCAGTCTCAAAAAATTTTTCAATAACAAAAAACAAAGATCAAAATTTGTTTGCAGAAATATATAATTATTTAACTATTGGATTTCTGCATATTGTTCCAAAAGGACTTGATCATATTTTATTTGTCATTGGTTTATTTTTATTTTCGCCAAAATTTAAACCGTTATTAATCCAGGTCTCTGCTTTTACGCTCGCTCATACAATTACAATTTTTTTAGGAGTTTTAAATATACTCTCTATTTCACCTCAGATTGTTGAACCTATTATTGCCCTGTCCATTGCATATGTTGCAATTGAGAATATTTTTTTAAAAAATATCTCGCTTTGGAGACCAATGGTTGTATTTGTTTTTGGACTACTTCACGGACTTGGTTTTGCAGGTGTTATAAGTGAGATTGGATTGTCACAGGCTCATTTTATCACGAGTTTAATTTCATTTAATGTTGGGGTTGAGATAGGACAGCTATTTGTCATTGTGGGTTGCTATTTTGGTTTTGCATACTGGATAAAAGAAAAACCTTGGTATAAAAAATATTTTACAAACACATTATCAATATTAATAGCTTTAGTGGGTATATATTGGTTTATTGAAAGAGTGATTTAAGTGGCGCTACATAAAACATTTTCAATTATTGTTATAGCCTCTAAAGATGAAAAAGATTTTTCATTATTAAAAAAATTAAAAGATAAATTTTCAGGCCATGAAATCATTTTAGCCATTGATGCTGATAACGAATTATCTATTGATGCGTTAAATGATATTAATTTAAATATTAATAAATTAGTCAAAGTTCCAAATTCAACTCGAGGAAAATCACTAAACGCTGGAGCTTTAAAAGCTGAGAATAATTATTTATGGTTTTTACATATTGATAGTCAGATTGATAAAATTCAAAGAGAAGACCTAGATCGTGTTCAAAAAAAACAGTTAAATTATTTTAAACTCGCATTTGATAATAAAAAAAATACTATTAACGCATCTGGTGCAAATTTTAGATCTAAAAACTTTGATTTACCCTTTGGAGACCAGTCTTTTTTAATTCATAAAAATTTATTTAATTTAATTGGTAGATTTGATGAAAGTTTAAAAGAAGGTGAAGACCACAAGTTTGTATGGGATGCTAAAGCTTTAGGTATTGAAATTAAAGAAATTACCAGAGAAATTATTACCTCAGCTAGAAAATATGAAGAAAGTTCATTTTGGCAAACAACAAAGACATTATTTAAAACCATAACTCAGGCCAGAAAATTTAAACAAAATAAAATTGAGAATATTTTTTGTTTTTTTATGAAAGATCCTAAATCGAAAGACTCTAAAACAAGACTTAGAGAGACTTTAAAAGACCAAGGGCTAGTTGATCAGTTTAATCTTCATTGTTTAAATATTGTAAAATCAAACATTTTATCTCTAGATAAAGATGGGAATAAAATCGTTATTATTAATAACAGTCCAAATAGAGATTACATTGAAGAATTAGGTTTATCTAAATTTAGCATTCTAGATATTAATGAAGAAAACATTGGTAAGTCGATGCATGAAGTTTATGAAATTTGTGCACCGTTTGCGGATAGAATAGTTTTATCTGGATCAGATATACCAGAACTCACATCAAAACATTTAAGTGATTCTGTAAATTACCTTTCCAAATTTGACAGTTACATCATTGGTACAAAGGATGGCGGGTATTGTTGTTTTTCTACTAAATTAAAAAATTTAGAAGCTGAATTTACAAGAGTGAATTATTCTTCAAGTACAGTTTTAAATGATTTTACAAAACATTTATATAATTTAAAGAAAAGCGATTTTTTACTTGTCGACGTAGATACTTTAGATGATTTACAATCTATGTATGCAGCTTTAAAAAATGCTAAAATGACGAAAGAACAAAGTGATTTAATTGGATTTATTGATAAAAGAAAATATTCATAAATGAACAAAAGAACATTTTTAAAAATTATTGCACAATCTCTACTGGTTATAGGTTTTAGCCAAACATCTGTTTTTTCAGCTTTAAAAGAAATTATAAAAACAGATGAGGAATGGGAAAAAATTTTAACGCCTGAACAATTTAAAATTTTAAGAAAAGAGGGTACCGAAAGACCTTTTACAAGTCCATTAAATAACGAAAAGCGTGAAGGTGAATATGTTTGTGTTGCATGTAATACAAAGCTTTTTCATTCATCTATGAAATATGACTCTGGTACAGGATGGCCATCTTTTTTTGATTTTTATAAAGGAAATTTAAAAACAAAAACCGACTTTAAGCTTTTGTATCCAAGAACTGAATACCACTGTGCAACATGCAAAGGTCACCATGGTCATGTTTTTAATGATGGACCAAGACCAACTTTCAAACGATATTGTAATAACGGTGTTGCTTTAAAATTTATTCCTAAGTCTTAAGTTTAGTTTTTATTTTTAAATAAATAACTCAGCTTAAATGTTGCCGTCCATGCGATAAGAACTAGTCCAATTAATGCCTCTAAACCTGTTGCAATGCGCATTGGTCCATTTGCAAAAATATCTCCTGTTCCAAGCGTTGTGTAACAATTTATGGAATAATAAAAAAAGTCTAAAAAGTTACCTGATAAGTTTCCACCAAAAAGATTTTGATCAGGATTAGTCTGATAAGACATGAAATAGTAGAAAGCGAATAAGATAATTTGGACTAAATGAGACCCAATTAAACACGCAGAGATTTTTACAAAGTCTTTATAAATAAACTTTTTTGCCGTGTTTTGACTGAGATAATTCAGTGTTAAACCATGAATTTTTAAACTTAAAGCTACTAAAATGACTGTAAAAATGATCGACCAAATCATTTTTGTAATATACATTGATTATCAAATGATACCAGTTAGCAGAACATCACGATATATCATTAGAAAACTCGATCCAGTTTATGAGTTACTTGGACCACTAGCTTACCCAATTATAAGAATAGCAGTTGGTGTCATGATGATTCCTCATGGTTACGGAAAATTATTTAATGATGGCGGAATAGAAAGAACTGCAAAGTTTTTTTCATCTATTTCAATTGAACCATCTGTTTTTTTTGCATGGTACGTTGGTATTATAGAATTTGTTGGTGGAATTTGTGTAGCAATTGGTTTGTTAACACGAATTTTTTCTGCACAGTTAGTTGGAGTCTTGTTCGTAGCAACTTTTGTTGTGCACTTTCAAAATGGATTTTTATGGGTCAAAGGTGGATATGAATACCCATTAATGTGGATGCTGATAATGATTGCAATCACATTAAGAGGTGGTAGTACACTTTCAATTGATAACCAGTTGCCAAAAGAATTTTAATGAGTCTTTCAAATTTACCCCTTAATAAAGCAGTCCCTGTTTTGCTTGTAATTGTTGGTATGGTGTTATTGGCAATTACTTTAATTGTTTAAAAATCCTAAATTATTAACCTTTTAAAAAACTCAATTGCAACCATTAAGATAAAAATTGTAACAAAACTTTAACATTAGTTAAATATTAGTTTCATCACTATTTATTAATTAAAGAGCCAAAATTAATAACTTAAGGAAAAAAAATGAAACAATTAAAAACATTATTTTTTTTGATCCTATCATTTGTTTTCGTATCCAATGCAATTGCTAGAGATCAAATCAAAATTGTAGGCTCTTCGACAGTTTACCCTTATGCGACCGTAGTTGCTGAGAGATTTGGTAAATCAGGAAAATTTAAAACACCAGTTATTGAAAGCACAGGAACTGGTGGAGGAATGAAATTGTTCTGTGCAGGTGTTGGAACTAACCATCCAGATATTACAAACGCGTCAAGAGCAATCAAATCTTCCGAAAAAGAGCTTTGCTCAAAAAATGGTGTTAAAGATATAATTGAAATAGTCGTTGGTAACGATGGCATATCTTTTGCACATTCCGTAAAAGCAAAAAATGCTAATTTTACCAAAGAACATTTATGGAGAGCATTGGCTCATGATGTTGATGTAGATGGCAAGCTTGTAGCTAATCCATATAAAAAATGGAGTGACATTGATAAATCTTTACCAAACTATGGAATAAAAATTTTGGTACCTCCTCCAACATCAGGCACAAGAGATGCTTGGAATTCATTAGTGATGGCAAAAGGTTGTTCAAAAACTGCAAAAGCTGCATATGAAGCTGCAGGTAAAAAAGCAAAAAAAGCATGCGTTAAACTTAGAGAAGATGGACTTGCTATTGAAGCAGGAGAGAATGATACATTGATTGTAAATAAACTTTCCGCAGATCCAGAACTTTTTGGTTTATTTGGTTTTAGTTACTTAGTAGCTAACAAAGACAAAATTAAAGCAGCAAAAGTGAATGGAGTGGTTCCATCACTTGAGGGAATTCAAAATTACTCATATCCGATTGCAAGACCATTATTCTTTTATGTAAAAAAAGCTCATATTGGAGTTGTTCCGGGTATTCATGAATTTTTAAAAGACTTTACTGCAAAAAAAGCAACTGGGCCCAGAGGTTATTTAACTGATGTTGGGTTAGTCCCTCTAAGTCCAGATAAATATAATTTAACAAGAAATTCGGCTCTAAAATTAACTACAATTCAATAAATTAGTTATTTAGTGCTAAAGTTTCTAAGGGCCGGATTATTCTGGCCCTTTAAACATAAAGGGCTAAATGAACTTAGTATTATTTTTATTCATTCTTCTTTTTTCAGTTTCTTTATATTTTTTTTCCAAATCAAGAATTGGATATTTTGCTAGTAGTAAACAATTTAAATTAAAAGCATTACCAAAGTATTATGCTTATTACTTATCATTGTGGTGTGCGTTACCCGCACTTATAATTTTGGTATCATGGAATATATTAGAGCCAGCTATTATAAAAAATTTAATTTTTTCCAAAATTCAAACTGATAGTTTAAAAGCAATATCAAAAGATGAGCTTAATTTAATTTATCAAAAAATTAAAGCTTACTATACTGGAAATTTTAGCGGCCAATTAGATGAAAGTATCAAATTAGGAGCTGAACAATATAAACGTCTCCTCTCAGTTGCCACGAGCTCTAAGGTAGTTGTTTTTTTATCAGCAATTATTTTGTTTTCAGGACTTGCCTTGAAGAATATTTCAAACAATGTTCATGCAAGAGAGGGTGTTGAAAAAATAATAAGAATTATTTTGTTTACAAGTTCTGTCGCAGCAATTCTAACTACTGTGGGTATTATATTTTCACTCTTATTTGAAAGTATTAAATTTTTTACTACTATTAATTTTTTTGATTTTATTTTTGGTACATCATGGAGTCCTCAAAAGGCTTTTGTGAGTGATGCTTCTGCAGAACTAACAACTGCTCAACTTAAAGAACTAAGTGAAGCATTTGGTGCAATACCGTTATTTGCCGGAACTGCATTTATTGCTTTTATCGCGATGTGCGTTGCAGTTCCTATTGGATTATTTTCAGGAATATATTTTGCTGAATATGCCGGTACAAATGTTAGAAAATTTGGAAAGCCTATAATAGAAATATTAGCAGGAGTACCCACTGTTGTTTACGGGTTTTTTGCAGCATTAACAGTTGGTCCTTTTTTTAGAATATTAGGAGAGTCCTTGGGATTAGAAGTTTCATCCGAAAGTGCGTTAGCCGCAGGTTTAGTCATGGGTGTTATGATCATCCCATTTGTTTCCTCATTAACCGATGACGTAGTCAATGCTGTACCACAATCATTAAGAGATGGATCGTATGCAGTTGGCGCCACAAAATCAGAAACAATCAAAAAAGTTGTATTTCCTGCTGCGTTACCCGGAATTGTTGGATCAATCTTATTGGCTGTCTCAAGAGCAATTGGAGAAACTATGATTGTCGTGATGGCCGCTGGTTTAGCTGCAAATTTAACAATCAACCCATTAGAATCAACAACCACAGTCACAACACAAATTGTAATGATCTTGGTAGGCGATCAAGAGTTTACAAGCGCAAAAACGCAAGCAGCGTTTGCTTTAGGTTTAACATTATTTGCAGCCACTTTAGTTTTAAATTTTATCGCTTTAAGAGTAGTCAAAAAATATAGAGAACAATATGAATAAAGAACTAAGAAGAAAAAAAAGGTATCAAGCAGAAAAAAGATTTCAACTTTATGGAATTATTGCAATTTCATTAGCATTATTTTTTGTAGGGTTATTAGTTTTTAAAGTTTTTTCAGATGGAACAAGTGCTTTTTCAAGAACAATGATCAAGCTTGAAGTTACATTTGATGCAAATAAACTAGGGATCACAAATGTTAACGATAAAGACGAAGTTGATAATGCAGATTACTATACTCTAATTTATGAGGAATTTATTAAAAGTTATCCTTTCTCAAACCGCGAAGAGGAAAAACAAATAATTAAATTATTAAGTCCTGATTATGAATTTGAAGCAAAAAATTATTTTTTAAAAAATAAAGATCAATTAAACAAAACAGTAACACTTTTGCTTACAGCATCAGATGATTTTGATCAGTTACATAAAGGTAACTTTCCAAGAGATATTCCAGAAGATCGAAGGAGATTATCTAATTATCAACTAAAAATTTATGATCAGTTTTTGAAAGACGGAAAAATAGAAAAAATATTTAACAACTACTTATTTTCAAAAGGAGATAGTCGTGATCCAGAATTAGCAGGTTTTGGAGGCGCCATATTAGGATCATTATTTACTATTTTGATTTGTCTATTAATTTCATTTCCAATAGCTTTAGCAGCAGCAGTATACCTTGAAGAATTTGCTCCAAAAAATAAGCTGACTGATTTAATAGAAATCAATATCAATAATTTAGCAGCAGTTCCGTCTATAGTTTTTGGATTATTAGGGCTGGGAATTTTATTAAATGTTTTTGAATTACCAAGGTCTACCCCATTAGTTGGTGGAATTGCATTATCGCTTATGACTTTGCCCAGAATTATAATCCCAGCACGCGCATCTCTAAAAGCAGTTCCTCCGTCAATACGCGAGGGGGCTTTAGCTATGGGGGCTTCAAAAGTCCAAACCGTATTTCATCATGTTGTACCACTAGCTATGCCAGGAACTTTATCCGGAACAATCATTGGTCTTGCTCAAGCATTAGGTGAAACAGCACCTTTATTATTAATTGGAATGGTAGCTTTTGTGGTTGAATTGCCAGGCAGTCCAATGGACCCATCAGCCTCACTACCTGTTCAAGTTTACTTATGGTCAGAATCTGCGGAAAGAGGCTTTGTGGAAAAAACATCCGCAACAATTATGATGTTACTTGGTTTTTTAATTGTTATGAACTCGCTTGCTGTGTATGCAAGACAAAAATTTGAGAAAAAATGGAACTAGAAAATAAAAGAGAAGCAAAAGTTATAAGTAAAAATATCGATGTTTTTTACGGCGATAAACAGGCTTTATTTGGAATTGATTTAGAAATTTATAAAAATGAAGTTACAGCTTTAATTGGCCCATCGGGTTGCGGAAAATCTACTTTTTTAAGATGTATTAATCGAATGAATGATGTGATTGATATTTGTAAAATCACAGGTGAGATAGAAATAGATAATTTTAATATTTATAAACCTGACGTCGATGTAGTTCGTTTAAGAGAGAAAGTTGGAATGGTTTTTCAAAAACCAAACCCTTTTCCAAAAAGTATTTATGATAATATTGCATACGGTCCCACAATTCATGGGATTGCTAATGATAAAAATGAAATGGATCAAATTGTAGAAACAAGTTTGCAAAAGGCAGCTTTATGGAATGAGGTAAAAGATCGACTTCATGAACCAGGAACAGGCTTATCAGGTGGACAACAGCAAAGACTGTGTATTGCTAGAGCTATATCTATTAATCCTGAAATTATTTTAATGGATGAGCCTTGTAGTGCTTTAGATCCAATTGCGACTGCAAAAATTGAAGAACTCATAGACTCTCTTAAAAGTTCATTCACCATTGTAATCGTAACACACTCAATGTCACAAGCCGCAAGAGTTTCTCAAAGAACAGGATTTTTTCATTTAGGAAAGTTAATAGAAATGGGTGAAACTGAAAAAATATTTAAGAACCCTAATAATACCATGACTCAAGATTATATAACTGGTAGATTTGGATAATTTATGAGCGATGAACATATTGTAAAATCATACGACGAAGAGCTTCAACATTTAAATGATAGCTTGGTTCAAATGGGAAGTTTAACTGAGAAGTTACTTCACGACTCTATGAATGCAATAACAACAGTAGATAAAGATGCTGTTAGTAAAATTGTTGAAAGTGATGCTAAAATTAATAAGTTTAGATCATCAATTGATCAACAAATTATGACTATATTAGTAAAAAGATCTCCTGTCGCAATAGATCTTAGATATGCAATTTCAACTTTAAAAATTTCACAAGATCTAGAGAGAATTGGAGATTTGGCAAAAGGTAATGCAAAGAAAATTTTACCCTTGCCAGATGATCTGCCACCAGAAATGTTGAAACGAATAGAGAGTTTGGGAGAAATCGTACAAAAACAATTAAAGTCTACTTTAGATTGTTTTATAGAAAAATCTGTTCAAAAGAGTTTAGATACAATTAAAAACGATGAACAGGTTAATGACTTAGCGACTGCCTCAATAAAAGAAGTGTTAGAATTTTTATCTAAAGATAAAAAGAATTTAGATTTTGCAACAAATTTACTTTTTGTTTGTAAAAATTTAGAGCGAGCCGGTGACCATCTTTCACGTATTTGTCAAAATGTTCATTACCTAATAGAAGGCGATTATCCGCAAAAATAATTTATGGGTGCTAAAGTCTTTTTAGTTGAAGACGAACAGTCAATTATAACTTTAGTTGAATATAATTTAAAAAAAGAGGGTTTTAAGTTTTTGGTTTCTAGCAATGGCGAAGAAGCTCTTCATGAAATCAAGGAGCAAGAACCTGATCTAGTTTTACTAGACTGGATGCTTCCAGACCTTTCTGGTATTAATATTTGCAGATCCTTAAAAAAAGATAAAAAGTTTCAAGATCTTCCAATCATTATGCTGACCGCCAAAGGTCAAGAGGAAGATAAAGTGGCTGCACTTAATGCTGGAGCTGATGATTATATTACAAAACCTTTTGGTCATGCAGAATTAGTTGCAAGAATTAATGCATTATTACGAAGAAGCAAGCCAAGAGTGGCAGAAGATAAAGCTGTTTATGAGGATTTAGTTATAGATCGAATACAAAGAAAAGTTTTTAGAAATGAAGCTCAGATTGATCTTGGGCCCACAGAGTATCGTATGTTAGATTTTTTCATTAAAAATCCAAAACGAGTTTATTCTAGAGACCAACTGCTTATAAATGTTTGGCCTGATAATATAAACGTAGAAAATCGAACAGTAGATGTTCATATAAGAAGATTAAGAAAAGCAATTAATTTAGATGGTACAAAAGAATTAATTAGAACTGTAAGGTCTGCAGGATACTCTTTAGATTAATTTGCAGTTGGCAATTTAATCTCAAATTCGCTTCCTTTATTTAATTCACTTCTGATATTAAGCTGGCCACGATGCTGATTAATTAAATGTTTTACAATTGCCAAACCTAAACCTGTACCACCAACTTTTTTACTTTTTTCTGGATCAATTCTAAAAAATCTTTCTGTCACGCGCCCCAAAGAAGTTTTGGGTATACCATATCCTTGATCAATAATTTTGATTTCAACAAAATCACCTTTTATCTCAGCTTTTACAGATATTTCTTTATTTTCGTCACTATATTTAATTGCATTTTCAATAATATTGTAAAAAACTTCTATTAATTTGTTCTGATCGCCTAAAACAATCATATCGCTTGAAATAAGATTTGAGATTTTAATTTTTTTATTTTGAGACAAGGTTTCTAAATTTAAAATCACGATATTAATTATATTTTTAATATTAACTTTATCGTTAGGTCTTTTATGTTCTTCTTGTTCAATTTTAGAAAGCGTTAATAAATCAGTAATTAATTGATCCATTCGATTGGTTTCATTTTTCATAATATTTAAAAATTTCTGTTTTGCAGCATCGTCAGATTTTGCAGGTCCATCTGTAATCGTTTCTAAACCAAGTTTAATACTCTGTAGTGGTGTTCTAAGTTCGTGTGATACGTTTGCAACAAAGTCAGACTTTAATTTTTCAATTTTCAGAAGGTCAGTTAGGTCTTGGAGCACAACCATAATTGTAAAGTTTTCATCAAAAAGATTTTCTTCAATATAATACAAGTTAGCTTTAAAAAATTGATAAGTTGGAAAATTAATTTCAGAGTTTACAGAAGAGTTTTTTTTATTTTCAAAAATATTATTAATTGCTTCTATAAAATTAGTATCTCTGATGATTGAGGCATAATGGTTTGCAACTATTTTTGAACCAAATTGATTTTTAGCAGCTGTATTAGCAAAAACAACATTTTTACTTTTATTTAAAATAAAAATTTGATCCTGAATTAAATTTAAGGCTTTAGTCCACTTTACATTTTTGCCTTCATCTTCATCATTTCTATTTTTTGGAGAAAACTTAAAATTATTATTTTTTGAAAAAAATTTTATGATTGCAAAAGCAATAATAAATCCTAAAAAAAAATATAAAAATTTCATACCTAATGATATTATAAATTTGTTACAGATTTATTAAATATTTAAATTTTAATTAAGTAGTATGGGGTTAATTTAGCCTAATCTTTAAACTATCATAACAAGGGTTTATATTATTTTTTTTGATTTTCTTTTTTAATTTAAAGTAATCTAAGTCTTGATTTAAATTAGTTAAATAAGCTTTTTTTGGATTCATAATTTTAATATAATGAAGACATTCTGCTAGATTAACATGTGTATTGTGCTCTTTGTATCTAAAACAATCGATGATTAAAACATCTAAATTTTGTAATTTTTTAAGCTCAGAATCATTTATCTTTTTAAAATCAGGAATATAAGCAAAATTATTTATTCTATATCCAATAGTTTTCATTGTGCCGTGAATAACGTTTATAGCTTGAATATTTAAATTTCTGATTTTTTTCTTATTTGAAATGATATTGCTTTTTAATACTGCTGGATAATTTTTTTGGTTAATAAAAAGATACTTAAACATCTTTTTTAAACTTTTTTCAGTAAATTTAGTTAAGTAAATATTAAATTTCTTTTTATATTTAATATAAAATGTTCTTAACTCATTAATTCCCAATATATGATCAGCATGTGCGTGGGTAAAAAGAGCAAAATCAATATTATTGATTTTATTCTTCAGTAATTGAAATCTAATATCTGGAGAGGTATCGATAATAAATTTAATATTTTTTATTTGGACAAATATTGAGCATCTCGTTCTAATATTTTTAATGTTTTTTTTGCATTGCCCCCAATCACCATCTATTTTTGGAACACCCTGAGAGCTTCCGCAACCTAAGATTTTTATGAAGTTTTTTGTCAATTTTTCAACCCTTGGTTTATATTACTAAATAATCTGTAATCCGATAGCCCTTATCGTTTTTTCTTTATTGTAACAAATGATTCATATTATTAAGTTATTAGTACACTTAAGTGCAACTCAAATAGGGGGAGAAATATGCAGTTAATAAAAAAGACACTGGTATTATTTACAGCCCTTTTGCTAGGAACTAACTTTGCATATTCGAAATGTAAAGATCCTAAGCAATTAAGGTTTTCAATAATACCTACCGAAGAGTCATCATTTGAGCTTGATTTATACAGACCAGTATTAAAAAAATTAAAAGCAAATACTGGAAAGAAAATCGAGTTCTATATGCCTACTTCATACGCATCAGTTGCTGAGGCGTTAATCGGAGGCTTCGTTGACGTAGCAGTATTAGGTCCTTACGGATACATCACTGCGAAAAAGAAAGATAAGTCAATTGAAGTGTTCGCAACTTATGCAAAGAAAAAAGGGTACATGCAAAAAGAAGGTCCTGGATATGAATCAGTATTGATTTCAAAGAAAGGGTCTAAATTTACAACTCAAAAATCTTTAAAAGGTGCAACAGTTGGACACGCTGACCCTGGAAGTACTTCGGGAGACTTAATACCAAGAGTCGTTTGGGCTCCAAGTATGAATACTGATGCAGATAAGTTCTGGAAAAGAATCGTCTACACAGGTGGTCATGACTTAACAACTTTAGCAGTACATAGTGGAAAAATTGATGCTGGCTTTGTAGCTAGTCACCGATTTGATAACGTTGTATCTAAAGGTAAAGTAAAGTTATCTGACTTTAATATTCTATGGAGATCACCTCCAGTCCCACAAGACCCTTTCGTCTATAGTGGAAAATTATGTGATCCTATAAAAAAAGCGATCAGATCAACTTTCTTAGAACTTGGAAATGATCCAGGAGCTAAAAAATTCTTAGACAACCTAAAATCATCAAAATTTGTTGCAATGACTGACAAAGACTATGATGTGATTAGAACTTTAGCTAAAGCTAAAGCTGAGTTTAAGAAAAAGAAAAAGAAGTAATTCCCTGAATAGTTAATCAATCACGCGTTTATAATTTTATAAACGCGTGATATGGGAGAAAATATTATGAGTGAAAAAGTTTTAGAAGTTAAAAATTTGAATTTAACATACACCAAGGGTGGACCTCAGGTGTTATTTGATATCTCTTTTGAAGTTATGCAAAATGATTTTTATGCAATTATTGGACCAAGTGGTGCGGGAAAGTCATCATTAATTAGATGTATTAACAAACTAGCAAATCCAAATAACGGAGAAGTAAATTTTAAGGGAGAACAGTTATTAAGCCTTGGTGGTCAAAAATTGAGAAACGTTAGAAGAAGAATTGGTATGATTTTTCAAGAATTTAATTTGATTGATCGAATGTCAGTTATAGATAACGTTTTGACTGGTAGATTGGGTTATATGAATACTTTTTCTAGCCTGTTTCGTATGTTTAGTAAAAAAGATGTGGGTCGTGCAATTCAGTTTATTGAAAAAGTAGGTTTGAAGGATTTTGCAAATAAGAGAGTAGACCAGTTGAGTGGAGGACAGAGACAAAGAGTTGGTATTGCAAGAGCTTTAATGCAAGAGCCAGAAATGCTTTTAGTTGATGAGCCAACATCGAGTTTGGATCCAAAAATTGCTGTAGAAATGATGGAATTAATAAAGCAAATAGCTGATGAATTAAAAATTCCAGTTTTATGTAATATTCATAATATTGAACTTGCAAAACAATTTGCAAATAAAATTTTAGGCTTACAAGATGGTAAAAAGAAATTTGATGATGTTACTGAAAAGTTAACTAATGATGTTTTGCAGGATCTATATAAATTCGAGGTTCTTTAAAAATGAGCGAATATCAGTTAACTATAGATGATTATTCGAAACAAAATTCATCCAAAATATTAAAAAAAGTAATTTTTTATGTTTTGTTAATTGCTGTTATATTTCTTAGCGTATATTTCATAATTATATTAGATACTGATTGGCACCGAATTGGTTCAGGTGCATCAATATTAAAACAATTGTCTTATTTCATTGGCTTAGATGCAAAGATTATGCCCCATCTTATACTTCCAGCTTTTGAAACATTTTTAATGGCATGTCTTGGCACAATGTTAGGCTTGTTATTATCATTACCGGTAGCATGGCTTGGAGCTAAAAACGTTACACCATTAGGGAGTCTAAGTTTTGGTTTTGCTAGAATGTTAATGACAATTAGTCGATCAGTACACGAGATTATTTGGGCGTTAATATTTGTTGGTGCGGTTGGTCTTGGTGCTTTACCAGGTATACTGGCTTTGGCATTTAGATCTGTGGGTTTCATTTCAAAAATTATTGCAGAAAATATTGAAGGCGCAGATAAAAAACCAATCGAGGCTATTAAAGCCGCTGGTGGTTCGGGGTTTGATGTGATGTATTATGGAATTATACCCCAAATACTACCTACAGTAATTGGAACAATTATTTTTGAATGGGACATTAATATTAGAAGATCAGCTGTCATGGGTTTGGTTGGAGCAGGCGGACTAGGACTCGCTTTCTTCAGGCAGATGCACATGTCTAATTATCCAGGAGTGACTACAGTAATCTTATTTATTGTTGGTTTAATTGTGATTGGAGAAATTTTATCTCACTATTTAAGAAAGAAGATAATTTAAAATATGAATAATAACGAAATTTATAAAAGAAATAATGCAAAAAACTTTATTTATGTAAGTTTATTTTTCTTCGTCATTTATCTTTGCTTTCTTTATCTTGGTATTGATTTTGAAAGATTCTTTTCTGCCTTAGGTAGATTTGGAAGTTTAATAGCAAACCGATATTATCCTGTTGAAATTCCATATGTATTAGAGCCTGGTTACCTAGGATCAATATTAGATAGTATCCAAATGGGTTATCTCGGTTTAGTTATTGGAGTTATAATAGCATCAATATTAGCTTACTTTGCTGCATCAAATATTACACCAAGCAAAAGAATTGGATATTGGATTGGAAAGTTTTTTATAATTTTCTCAAGATCTATTCATGAAACTATCTGGACAATATTATTTGTAACAATAGTTGGTTTTGGAATGTTAGCCGGAACAATGGCTCTGACCATGTACTGTATTGGATTTTTTGGAAAACTATTTTCTGAAGAATTAGAAAATGTTGATATGAAACTTGTAGAAACAATGAGATCTAATGGAGCCAATGAAATGCAGGTTTTTGCTTTTGGTGTTTGGCCTCAAGTAAAGACAGCATTTACAGGTATTTTAATTTATACGTGGGATGTTTGTTTTAGAGCATCAACAATCATTGGTTTTTTTGGTGCAGGAGGAATGGGCTGGTATTTAAAAAGAAATGTCTTGCAATTAGAGTATGCTAGAACTTCTGCAATTATTGTCTCAATTATTGTTTTAGTTATTTTCTCAGAGGCTTTATCTGCCTACATGAGAGATAAAATTTATAAGGAAACCCAGTAGTGTTGAAGAATCATCAAAAAGAGTTGATGGACTCAATAAATAATTTTTTAGATAATATTCTTAATATTAATAATTTATTTAAAAAATTATTAGAAAGTTATTTTAAAAAAAATTTTGATGAAGTTGAAAATATTACCAACCAAATCTCAGACCTTGAAAGCCAATGTGATAAAATTAGAAGAGAGGTAGAAAGAAAGATATATCAGGAAACACTCATACCAGATATGCGTGGCGATGTTTTGGGAATGCTGGAAAATTTAGATAAAATCCCAGGACAAATTCAAGCTAACGCACATAGTTTTAATACAGAAAAACCAGTCATTGAGAGTGAACTCAGTAAAAATTTTTTACAGTTATGTGATTATGCCTCAGAATGTATAGCTTTATTGATAGAAGGTTCTAGAAACTTTTTTATTGATAAAAAAGTAACAATTGAAAAATGTTTACAAGTTTCAAAAATAGAAAGTAAGGCAGATAAAGTGAGCACAGTTTTAAAAAAGAATATTTTTTCAAATGAAAAAAATGGGTTAGCTACAAAAGTTCATTTGCGATATTTTGTTGAAATTATGGATGAAGTCGCAAATTTATCAGAAGATGTTGCGGATCGTCTAATTATATCATCTTCTAAAAATTAATTATGTTTGAAATATTACTAATAGCCATATTGGCTATCATTGTTGGAACTAATGATGCAGCTAATGTTTTTGGGTCTGCAGTTGGATCTAAAATGCTAAAATTTAATTTTGCAATCATATTTTTCTTTATTTTTATAATTATTGGGGCACTAATTAACGCTAAATATCCTTCAGGAGTTTATCAAAATTTATTGACAAATTATCCACTTTTTAGCGAAGTTTATTTGGTATTAGTTCCTGTAATATTAGTAACGTTAATTTCTCTAAAACTAAAAATACCAAGCTCGATTTCACAATCAATTATTTTTTCTTTATTCGGATTTGCATTAGCTAAAGGCTTTAGCTTTGATAACAGTTTATTTTTTAAATTAATTTACTTTTGGTTAGCTACTCCAATCATTGCTTTTATTTTATCCATATTTTTTTGTTATTTAATTCAATTTATAATTAGTTTTTTTAAATTTAATGTTTTTCAAATCGATTACCAAATTAGATTAAGCTTAATTTTTTTTGGATGTGTTGCAGCTTTTGCTTTAGGATCTAACCTTACCGCTTCAATTGTTGGAATTTATTCTCCTTATTTGAATTTAGACTTAAATTTTTTTAACAATCAAGTTTTGATTAATGAAAATAAATTATACTTTTTTGGATCATTTTTAATTGGACTAGGAGCTTTAATTTTTTCCCAACGAATTGTTCAGAGTGTCGGGTCACAAATCTCTGCAATAAAACCAGTTTCTGCGCTAGCAATATTACTAACACAAATAATTATCTTATTAAGTTTTTCATCAGATTATTTAATTCAAAAAATTAATATTATTCTTCCTTTTGAAATTTTTGCTATGCCATTGTCAGCATCGCATATTACTTTTGCAGGAATTATTGGTGTAGCATCTTTTAATAAATTTAGAGAAGTTCAACCGGCGCATACAATGAAAATAATTGTATCTTGGTTTTTAATTCCTTGTTCAGTTTTTATTCTAAGTTATTTTATTTCCTTAACTTTTTGATAAATCAGTAAATTTTGGAATGATATCGTAAAAGGCTTTGATGACATTAAAATCATATCTTTTTTTAAGACAACATACATACTCAGTAGCGTAGAACTTTGTATTTTTGATATTTATAAATTTTATATTAGGAATATTTACTTTTTCACCACTATATACAAATCCAATACCTAAGTTTTCTTTTACAGCTTCATAAATCCCTTCTCTGCTTCCAATTTCAAATAGTTTCTTTTTTACACCTAAATGAAATAATTCTTTTTCAACAAGCGCTCTAGTTTTCGAGCCTTTTTCACGAACTATAAATGTTTCGTTTATAATTTCTGAAAAATTAACAGAGTTTTTCTTTGCTAACTTATTTTTTTTTGAAACAAATCCAATTAATTTATCTCTTACAAGTGGTTTAGAATAAATCTCATCTTCATCTGAGATGTCTGCAAGAATTCCTATGTCAATTTCTTTTTTTTTTAATTTATTTAAAGTTATTTCAGAATTTCCAAATAAAATTGATAAATTTACCTTTGGATATTTTGATGAAAATCTTTTTACAAGACCCATCAAATGCACAGGTGCAACTGTGCCAATTCTTAAGGTTCCTGAGGTCAAGTTTTTTGCAGAACCTAGTAAATTTATTGCCTGTTCATGAATATCGTTAATACCACTTGTTATATCAAATAATTTTTTTCCATATTCTGTGAGACTTATTCCATTAGCTTTTCTTAAAAATAGTTTTATTTTAAATCTAGATTCTGCTTCTCGTATTTGTTCTGATATTGCTGATTGCGATACATTTAATTTTTTTGCCGCTGCGGTAAAGCTTCCAAGCTCAGCTACAGCATTAAAACTTCTAATTTGAGTAAAGTTCATAAGAAATTTATATACTAGATATACATAAAATATAATGGGTTGGGGTTAACAATTAAAGTAATATAGGTCTTGAGAAATTTAAGTATGAAATCAGTAAAAGTTAACGGAAAAACTTACAGTTGGCCTACTAAAACAACAATAGTTATTTGTTTAGATGGAAGCGAACCTGGCCCAAAAGGTTATATAGATACAGCAATTTCAATGGGCTTGATGCCTTTTATGAAATCAATGATTTCAAAATCAACTTATGAAATTGGTAAATGTGCTATGCCAAGTTTTACTAATGTGAATAATATGTCTATCGTTACTGGAACAACACCTGATGTACATGGAATTTGCGGTAATTTTTTCTTTGATCCAGAGATAGGTAAAGAAACATTGATGAACGATGACTCCTTTCTAAGAACATCTACTATTTTTGAAGCATTTGAAAAAGCAGGTGCAAAAATAGCAGTTATAACTGCTAAAGATAAACTAAAAAAATTATTAGGAAAAAATTTGAAAGAAGCGATATGTTTTTCTTCTGAAAAAGCAGATCAAGCTAATTTAAAAGATAATAGAATTGAAAATGTCCTAGAGTTAACAAAAAAGCCTTTACCTGAAGTTTATAGTTCTGATCTTTCGGAATTCATATTTGCTGCAGCTGTAGAGATTGTAAAAAAGCAAAAATTAGATTTAATTTATTTATCAACCACAGATTATATTCAACACAAGTGCGCTCCAGGAAGTAAGATAGCTAATGACTTTTATCACATGATTGATGGGTATTTACAAAAACTATATGACCAAGGGTGTGAAATTTGTTTTACGGCAGACCACGGAATGAAAGGCAAAACTAATGAAGATGGATCTTTAAATTTAATTTATTTGCAAGATGAATTAGATAAAAAATTTGGAAAAGATTTTTGTAATGTAATTTGCACCATCACAGATCCTTATGTAGTTCATCATGGTGCATTTGGTTCTTTTGTGACTATTTATTTAGAAGATAAAAATAAAATATCTGAGGTCATTAAATATATTAAAACTATTAAGGGTATTGATTTTGTATTATCTAACGATGATAGTGTTAAAAAATTCAATCAACCTAAAGATCGTATTGGCGACATAGTTGTTACTTCAGATGAAAACTTTGCAATTGGTAAAAAAGAATCTGATCATGATTTAACAAAACTTAAAGAGCCACTTCGTACCCATGGAGGAATGGGGGAAAGTGATATCCCAATATTTTTATCAAAAAAAATTGATCAAAGTTATAAGTCTAAAGGTGTCCTAAGAAATTTTGATATTTTTGATTTAGCATTAAATTATGGATGATAAAATTTTTAAAGTTAAAGGAACTTATGTTGCAGGAGAGTGGCATAATAATATAAATAGATACGATATAATTAATCCATCTAATAACAAAAAATTAAGTGACGTTCCTATTTCAGATATTAAGGAACTTCAAAAAGCAGTTGAAGCTGCAAAACAAGCACAAAAAGTTTGGCAAAAAACTTCACTGATTGAAAGAGCAAACCTTTTAGAAAAATTAGCGAAAAGGATAGAGGAAAACGAGGAAGAATTTGCGTTAATTGACTCATATGACTCTGGAAATGCTCTAACTGGAATGAGAAAAGATGTTAAAGAAACGGTTAATAATATTCGTTATTTCTGTGGCTTGGTTAGAGAAGTTAAAGGTGAGACATTTTCAATGGAAAAAAACCATTTAAATTTCACACGTTATCAGCCTTACGGCGTAGTTTTAAAGATTAATCCTTTCAATCATCCATTTAGGTTTTGTGTAGAGAAAATTGCTGCTCCATTATTAATGGGCAATTCGTTGATAATTAAAAATTCTGAACAAGCACCAATTTCGTCTTTAAGATTTTGTGAATTGTTAGAAGATTTATTTCCAAAGGGTTTAATAAATGTTGTTACTGGCGGACCAGAAAATGGAAAATTTTTGGTTGAGCATCCAGACATTAAAAGAATTGCAGTTATAGGCTCAGTTAATACTGGAATTGCTATTGCTAAAACAGCAGCACCTCAACTTAAAAACGTTACCCTAGAACTTGGTGGCAAAAATCCAATTATAGTTTTTGATGATGCAGATCCTGATTTTGCTGCAAATTTAGCGATTAAAGGTATGAATTTAAGCCGTCAAGGGCAGTCTTGTAGTTCAACGTCGAGAGTTTTAGTTCACAAAAAAGTTAAAAATAAGTTTCTTAAATCATTAGTTGAAAAAGCAAAAACTATTCCAATCGGATTACCGTATCATGAAGAAAACGAAATTGGTCCAATTGTATCAAAAAAACAGTTTGATAGCGTTATGGCTTATATTCAATCTGGAAAAGACGAAGGTGCAAAACTTCTTTTAGGTGGAGACCAAAATGTTTCAAATGATCTTAAAGAAGGTTTTTTTATAAATCCAACTATTTTTTGCGACGTAAAGCCAAATATGAAAATTGCCAAAGAAGAAATTTTCGGTCCAGTCATATCAGTTATAGATTGGGAAGATCATGATGAAATGATCAAAATAGCCAACTCAACACAGTATGGTTTAACAACTATGATTGTTACAGAGTCATTGTCAAATGCTATGAAAACATCAGAAGAAGTTGAGGTTGGTTATGTTTGGGTAAATACTTCTGGAAGGTACTCCGGAGCACCTTATGGAGGTTGGAAATTGAGCGGTATTGGTGTCGAGGAATGTTTTGATGAGATGAAAGGTTACGCTAGACTCAAGAATATTAATATGAAGTGGAATTAATGTTTAAATATCACAATCCATCAAATATTTTTTTTCAAACAGGGTTATTAGATAACCCTGAAAAATTATGTGATTTAATAGGTAAAGGTGATTACTGTATTTTTACTTATAGCGATGATGTATTTAAAAAGTATTGTGACAAAATAAAAAAGGCTATTGGTGAGCCAAAACTTATTATAAATAATATTTTACCCAATCCTGATTATGAAAATCTTAAAACTATTTCACAAGAATATAGTCAAAAATGTAAATCAATCAAAAAAGTCATAGCTTTAGGCGGTGGTTCAGTGATTGATACTGCAAAATTTATAGTTTTAGGAAAAGGTGACTTTGCCACAACAGTTAATTATCTAGAAAAGAAACAAGATTTTATTGAGCCAACAGATGTTGATTTAATCTCTATTCCGACGACGGCTGGAACGGGTAGCGAGTTAACATGCTGGGCAACAATTTGGGATGAAAAAAATCAAAGAAAACACTCATTGATTCACCCTAGTTTGTTCTCAAAATTATCGTTATTTGATAGCAACTTGACTTTGTCTTTACCGAAAAAAATCACAATTGAAACTTCGTTAGATGCAATATCACATGCATTTGAAAGTATATGGAATATTAATTCTAATCCAGTATCAAATATTCATGCCATAAATGCTATTAAAATCATAATGAGCAATCTTCCTGATTTAATAAATGATTTAGAAAATATCCAATTACGAGAACAGATAATGAAAGCATCAATGTATGCAGGCTTAGCATTCTCAAATACAAAAACAGCAATATCTCACTCTATTTCTTATCCAATTACACTGAAATATAAAATCCCACACGGAATTGCTTGCTCATTTACGTTGCCCATTATACTTAAATCAGTTCAGGGATTAGATGTGGTTTGTGATAAGAATTTTAAATCGTTATTTTCAGATTTTGAAAGCGCTCCTGATAAATTAAAAGAATTTTTTACTAAAATTAATGTTTCAACAAACTTTAAAGATTACATAGGTAATGCGAATGACTGGGATTTAATAGTAAAGGAAGCTTTTTCTGGAGAACGAGGCAAAAATTTTATTGGAAATTATAAAAGAGTATTGCAAGCCCAAGAGTCTCTAGGATACTAATTTGGATAACTTACTGTTTTTATTTATTTTATCTGGAGCTGTAGGTCATGTAATCTGGAATATATTATTAAAACAGTCTAGCAACAAAATTGAATTTACAAGAGCTTTTACTCTTTTTGGAAGTATAGTCTTATTTCCTTTTTTATTTTTTTTTGAGCCATTACCAAAAGAAGCCTGGCCATTCTTTATTGTAACAATGATCATACATGTTTTTTATAAAATCTTTCTTTGCAAAGTATATGATTATGCAGGCATTTCTTATGGTTATCCAATTGCAAGAGGTTTGCCGTCTTTAATTATCTTAATACTAACACCAATTTTTTTTAAAGATGACCTGTCTTTTTTAAATCAAATTTCTGTAATTGTAATTTCTATAGGCATTTTGTTATTAGTTTTTGCTGAGGGAAAATTTAAAAAAATTAATTTTAAAGGATTGTTGTACAGCTTAATTGTAGCATCAATTATTGTATCTTATTCTATTATAGACGCAAAAGGAGCAAGATTGTCTAATGCGCTTATTTATTTGCTCTATTATTTTGCACTAGATGGTTTTTTATTTAACGCAATATCCTTATTTTTATTTAAAAAAAATAGAATAACCTTTAAATTTTTCAGAAATAATTTCAAAAAGATTACAATTGCTGCAGCTTGTAGTGTTTATTCTTATTTTCCAGCAGTATATGGATTTACAGTCGGAAAAGTTGCAGTAGTTGCTGCTCTAAGAGAAGTAAGCATTCTATTTGCTTCAATATATGGTTTAATTGTACTTAAAGAAAAAGGTGGTTATCTAGCTTTTTTTTCGGCTTTGTTGATTTTATGTGGTTGTGTTGTTATTAAACTTTTTTAAATTAAAAAAGTAGATGATATTTTGCAAAAATTTGTAAGAAAAAAATCAGGAATTAATAACTGGGGCCTTTTTGCAGGGCAGGATTTTAAGAAGGGTGAAAAGGTTATTGAATATAAGGGTAAAAAATATACCCATAAACAAGTTGAGGAAGATGATCGGTTTGATAATTCTAAAGCTATCTATTTATTTACACTAAATAAAAAAACCGTTCTTGATGGTGATACTAAGTCTAATACTGCAAAATATATTAATCATACGTGTGATCCAAATTGTGAAGTTGATATTATTAAAGGAAAAATTTGGATTATAGCGACTCAAGATATTAAAAAAGGAGATGAACTTTCTTACGATTATGGGTTTGGATATGATAAAGATTTTAGACAATTTCCTTGCAAATGCGGATCAAAAAATTGTTGTGGTTATATTGTAAGAGATGACCAGCGATGGAGAATTAATCGTAAATTTGCAAAAACCAAACAGGGCCGACTAAAGAATAAGTAGGAAACAAACCCATTTACTGGTAATTGGTCAAACGAACCCAAATAAGCTTTTAATTTAAGCGCTTTTTACTTTTTTTTGTATGAAACTTGGAATTTCTTCTGCTGTTTTTTGATTGTCTTCGCCTCTTTGATTACGAGGTTGATATGCGTGAAGAACGTGAAGTTTGCAGTAAATTCTTTCATCCATAGGAGTTCTTCCGCAGAAATAAAAATCTTTTTCATCAGGGTGACCAATTGGCCATCTACAAGTCTTATCAGTTAAGTTTTCTAAACTCACTGGATTTTCAGGTTCAAAATCTTTTTCAATCACTATGGCTCTTAGACCTCTAGGTCTTCTCGTTCTTCTTTGAACTGGACCTTTTTTTTGTTGAAACTGAGCGTTATTAATTCTTGGAGATGAAATCATTCTTGATTGAGTTCTACCTGCAAGATTTAAACGGTGTGCTTTTCCAATGACTGCGTTTCTTGAAATATCATCACCTATCATTCTTGCGATTTGACTAGCTGTATGACCTTCTGCCCAAAGTTTTTTAAGTTGTTCTGTTTTTTCGTCTGTCCAAGCCATGTCAGATGTTATATTAACCATATCTTGCATACTCAATTTAATTGAACACAAGATGTTGATGAAAAAATGTAGTAAAAATGACCTTTTTTTGAAAAAACCTTATATATCCACATTTTTTAAGCCTTTTTATAAATTAACTGATAATGAGAAGCCATGAGCGCTATTCAATACAAATATAAGATCGGTGTAAGAAGATTTGGTTATGTGAACTGGGTTGGTTTTTACACTTTATATTTAAAAGAAGTTCAAAGATTTTTTAAAGTTTGGGTACAAACTATTGTTTCACCTATTGTTACTTTATTATTATTTTTAACTGTATTCAGTTTGGCCATAGGTTCTGAAAGAACTGATGTGCTTGGACATAAGTTTACTGTATTTTTAGTCCCAGGATTAATTGCAATGCAAATTATGCAAAATGCTTTTGCAAACACATCTTCTTCTTTAATGATTTCTAAGGTTCAGGGAAATATCGTTGATATTTTATTCCCTCCATTATCAGCTGGTGAAGTTACATTTTCTTTAATTTTAGGTGGTGTTACTAGAGGTTTGGTTGTTGGTTTTTTCTCAATTTTAGTGTCATTATTTTTTATTAAAATTCCATTTGCACATATTTTTTATGTGATAGTTTTTGGTATTTTAGGTTCTTGCTTACTGGCAGCGCTTGGTTTTATTGCAGGTCTTTGGGCTGAAAAATTTGATAATATGGCAGCTGTTACAAATTTTATTGTTGTCCCATTATCATTTTTATCTGGAACGTTTTTTTCAATAAATAGATTAGAAGGTCACATTCATACGATTAGTCAATTTAATCCATTCTTTTATGTTATTGATGGTTTCAGATACGGATTTTTAGGTCAATCAGATTCTAATGTTTATTTTGGAATGCTAATTTTGTTTGTTTGTAACATGATTTTAATTGGTTTATGTTATCTTCTTTTTAAAAAGGGTTATAAAATTAAAGCTTAATAATTATGAGTGCAATTCTTGGAACATATGCAAGAAGACCGGTATCTTTTTCTCACGGAAAAGGATGCTATTTGTTTTCTATGTCTAACGATAAATACCTAGATTTTGTATCAGGTATTGCTGTAAATGCATTGGGTCATTGTCATGATCACCTTGTTAAAACTGTTCAAGAGCAAGCTGCAAAATTATGGCATGTTTCAAATGCTTTTGAAATTCCAGAGCAAGAAAAACTTGCTCAAAGATTGGTTGAAAATACTTTTGCAGATTACGTTATATTTATGAATTCTGGCGCAGAAGCTACTGAAGCAAGTATTAAAATTGCTAGAAAATATTTTTTTGAAAAAGGTCAGCCTGAAAAAAATAGAATTATAACTTTTAAAGGAGCCTTTCATGGAAGAACGTTAGCTTCTTTATTTGCTGCAAATAATCCTGATCATATCAAAGGCTTTGAGCCAAAAGTTGAAGGCTTTGATCAAGTTGATTTTGGAGATCATGAAGCTTTAAAAAAAGCAATTAATAAAAATACAGCAGCTATTATGGTTGAGACTATTTTGGGTGAAGGTGGAATAAAAATTATTCCAGATCAATGTTTACAAGGACTAAGAAAATTGTGCGATGAACATGATCTTTTATTAATTTTAGATGAGGTTCAATGTGGAATTGGAAGATCAGGAAAGTTTTTTGCCTTTGATTGGGCGGGAATCGAACCTGATATAGTTCCTATTGCCAAAGGAATTGGTGGAGGTTTTCCGGTAGGCGCTTGTTTAGTTAATAAAAAAGCAGGAAGTGGAATGAAGCCTGGAAATCATGGTTCTACTTTTGGCGGTAACCCATTGGCAATGAGTGTGGGGAATGCGGTTTTAGATATTATTTTAGAAAAAGGATTTTTAGAAAATGTTGTTAAAATTGGAGAATATTTTGAAGCTCAACTTTTAAAATTAAAAGAAAAATACCCAAGCGTTATTGAAGAAGTAAGAGGTAAGGGATTATTAAGAGGTATAAAACTAAAATCAGATAATGCTAAATTTATAAATGAGCTATTTGAGCATAAAATGTTGGCTGTAAAAGCATCTGAAAATGTAGTGAGATTATTGCCTCCTTTAATCGTTAAAGAAAAAGAAATTGATGAAGCTATTTCAATTATTAAGAAAGTATGTGAAAAATTAAAATGAAACATTTTTTAGATTTATCTTTAATTCCAAAATTAGATTTGCATCATATTCTTTCTGAAGCAAAAAGAAGAAAAGCAAAACAAAGCAAAGAAGGCAAAGTAGTCGTATCAGAACCATCGAATGGTAAAGATAAATTATTGTTGATGGTTTTTGAAAAACCCTCAACTAGAACAAGACTTTCCTTTGATCTTGCAATGAGACAGTTAGGTGGAGAGACAATTGTAATGAACGCTAATGATATGCATCTTGGAAAAGGTGAAGAAAGTGTACAAGATACTGCAAAAGTGATTTCAGGCTTTTCTGATATTGTAATGTTTAGAACTTTTGAGCACCAAACATTAATCGAATTATCAAAACTCTTAACTGTACCTTTGATCAATGGGTTAACAAATTCAAGTCATCCATGTCAGCTTTTGAGCGATGTGATGACATTTGAAGAACAAAAAGGTTCAATTAAAGGGGCTAAAGTTGCCTGGGTTGGAGATGGAAATAACGTTACGAATTCTGCAATAGAAGCAGCAGTTCAATTTGATTTTGAACTTAATATTTGTGTTCCAAAAAACTATTTACCATCAAAAAAAGTTTTAGATTGGGCGGAAAAGCAAGGTGGAAAAATTAACCTTTTTCATGATGCAAAAAAAGGTGTAGCTGGAGCTGATTGCATTATGTCTGACAAGTGGGTTTCGATGGGTGATCAAGGTGACATTAAAAAGAAAAAGAGTGATTTGAAACAGTTCCAAGTTAATGATGAATTAATGAGTCTTGCAAAACCAGATTCAATTTATCTACATGTATTACCAGCAGCAAGAGAAGAAGAGGTTACCTCTTCTGTTATTGATGGGAAACAATCTTTAGTATGGCAGCAAGCAGAAAATAGATTGCACGGTCAAAAGGCGATTATTGATTGGTGCTTATCAGATTAATTTCTCCAAAAAGCAGGTAAAAATAAAACTAAAACAGTAAGTAACTCTAGTCTACCAAGCAGCATTCCTAAACTTAAAAGCCACTTTGCACTATTAGATAATATAAAAAAATTTCCATCTGGTCCAATGACATGACCAAGTCCTGGACCTACATTTGAAATTGAGGTTGCAGCCGCTGAAACAGAAGTAATTAAATCTAATCCAGTAAGCGATAGTAAAAGTGTTAAAATAAAGAATATAAATATGTATAGACAAACAAAAGCAAGAACCGAAGTTAAAAATTGATCATTAATATTTTGGTTGTTGTACTTTATTGGGAACACCCCATTAGGATAAAATATTTTTTTAACCTGTTGATCTATAAAAGATAAAATAATTTGAAATCTAAAAACTTTTATCCCGCAAGTTGTTGAAGCAGAGCAACCACCCACAAACATTAAAACTAAAAAGAAAAAAACAGAAAAATTTCCCCATGCGCTAAAATCTTTAGTTGTATATCCAGTTCCTGTTATAATAGATGTTACATTAAATGCTGCATCTCTTAGCGCTAAAATTAAAGCATCACTTCTATTTACGTAGGAGTGAATTGTGATGATTAATATTGATCCAATTAAAATTAAAAAAAAACCTATTATTTGTTTATCTTTAAAAAATACAAACAAATCTCCTCTTGTAAATTTTATGTAAGCTAAAAAAGGTACACTCCCTGTAATAATAAATATGATAGCAACCACCTCTATTAGTGAACTATTAAAGTAACCGATAGATTGACTGTGAGTAGAGTAACCACCAGTTGATACTGTCGTTAGAGCATGATTTATTGCATCAAAAACATTCATGCCGGCAAGCCAATAAGCCAAAGAACATAAGATGGTGATGAAAATATAAATTTTTGTGATTGATAAGGCAATTTCAGTAACCTTTGGAACTACTTTTTCAACTTCCATACCTTCTGATCTAAATAACTGCATTCCACCGATATTTAACAACGGCAAAATAGTAATTGCCATAACGATAATACCAATCCCCCCAAGCCATTGAAGCAATGATCTCCAAACCAAAATTCCCTTTGAAGCTCTTTCAATGTCTGGCAGTATTGTAGATCCTGTGGTGGTGATACCAGATACACTCTCAAAAAATGCATCTGTAAAAGTTAAATCAAGTGATGAAAAATATAGAGGTATAGCTCCAAAAAAACAAATAGATAACCAGGCAAGATTTGTCATTAAAAAAGCTTGTTGGACATTCAAAGATCTATCTTTGGTTTGGCTTATTAATACTAATAGCGTTCCAATAAATGCTGACAAAATTCCAGTTACTAGAAAGTGTTGCGATTTATCACCAATTGTCATTTCAACAATGTGAGGAATAATCATGAAACCAGATAAGATTATAATTAGATATCCGATAATTAGGAAAGTAGTTTTTAATCCAGAATTCATTTCGAAGCAGTTAAAATGAAATTATATTAATATTTTTTTTAGACAACTTTTGAAATGTTTGTAATTTGAAAAAAGCTAATTTTAGCCTATAAACAAAATACTTATGAGTTCAGAATATTTAAACTCCAACGCATGGCCATTTGTTGAAGCAAGAGCAATCCTTAAAAGAAAAGGAAAAGCATTAGAAAAGAAAGGTCATGTCTTATTTCAAACCGGGTATGGCCCGAGCGGATTACCTCATATTGGAACTTTTGGAGAAGTTTGTAGAACAACTATGGTCATTCAGGCATTTAAAAAAATTTCTGATATTCCAGTAAAATTATTTACCTTTTCAGATGATATGGATGGACTTAGAAAAGTTCCAGAGAACATTCCTAATAGCGACTTATTAGAAAAAAATTTAAATAAACCTTTAACTGCAGTTCCAGATCCTTTTGAAAAATTTCCAAGTTTTGGTGAACATAACAACGCAATGTTAAAAACGTTTTTAGATAAATTTAATTTCAATTATGAATTCAAAAGCTCAACTCAAATGTATAAGACTGGTGAATTTAATAATGAACTAATCAATGTTTTAAAAAATTATGAAAAGATAATGAATATCATTTTACCAACACTTGGTAGTGATAGAAAGAAAACGTACAGCCCTTTTCTACCTATCTGTCCAGATACTGGCAAAGTTTTAGAAATACCAATTGTTGAGATTGATGAAAAACAAAATGAGGTAGTTTTTGATAACAATGGAAAGAAATTTAAAACTAAAGTTACCGATGGTGCTTGCAAATTACAATGGAAAGTTGATTGGGCAATGCGATGGTCAGCACTTAAAGTTGATTTTGAAATGTATGGAAAAGATTTAATACCAAGCGCTGAACTATCAGGTCAAATTTGTAAAACATTAGGAAGCCCAACCCCAAATGGTTTTGCTTATGAATTATTTTTAGATGAAAAAGGAGAGAAGATTTCAAAATCAAAAGGGAACGGTATTACTATTGAAGAGTGGTTAAAATACGCGACCCAAGAAAGCTTAGCATTATATATGTATCAAAATCCACAAAGAGCTAAAAAACTCTATCCGCAAGTTATTCCTAAAGCAGTAGATGAATATTTAACTTTTCTAGAAAAATTTGACGGTCAAGAAATCAAAGAGCAATTAGGTAATCCAGTATGGCACGTTCACAATGGTTTTCCCCCTAAAGAAAAGAATGTAATTTCCTTTGGTGTACTTTTGAATTTAGTCAGCGCAAGTAATGCTGAAAATGAAGAAGTTTTATGGAAGTTTATTAATAACTATAGTTCAAATATTGTTAAAGAAGATCATCCTATACTTCAAAAATTAACTAAAAATGCAATTCAATATTTTAATGACATTGTAAAGCCTTCAAAAAAATATAGGCCTGCAAATGAAAACGAGAAAAAAGCAATAATGGATTTAATTGAAGTCTTAAAAAAAATGCCAGATGGGAAAGATCCCTCAGAGATACAAACTGAAGTTTTTACAGTTGGAAAAAATTATTATCCAAAAGAAAAATTAAGAGATTGGTTTAAAGCAATTTATGAAATTGTATTTGGAGATGAACAAGGACCAAGAATGGGTTCGTTTATCAGCTTTTTTGGACGTGAAGAAACTATTAAATTGCTAGAGGACAGTTTAAAAAGATAGAATGTTTTATGATATTTTTAACTCATTTTTAAAACAAACCGACCCAGAAGTTGCACATCAATTAGCAATAAAATTTTTAAAAACAAATATCATTCCATTTGATTTATTTAAATTTAAACCTCATGAAAAATTGAGGTCCAAAGTTTTTGGTATTGAGTTTGAAAATCCTATAGGGCTAGCAGCTGGATTTGATAAAAATGCAGAAGTTTATAACTCTATCTACAAATTAGGATTTGGTTATGCAGAGGTTGGCACAATTACACCAAAACCTCAAGAGGGAAATACAAAGCCAAGAGTATTTAGATTAAATCAAGACAAAGCTATTATTAATCGACTTGGCTTTCCAAACGAAGGTATGGAAAAAATTTTTAATCGTATTGCTAATAATTTGAATAATGGAATTTTAGGTATTAATATTGGACCAAATAAAGAAAATGCCACTAAAAATGATGACTATCTCATATGTTTAGAAAAATTTTATGATCAAGCTGATTATATAGCCATTAATATTTCATCTCCGAATACACCAAACCTAAGATCACTGCATGATAAAGAAAAAATTATTAATCTAATTGATGCAATATTAAATTTTAGAAATCAAAATGAAAAAATAAAA
This sequence comes from Candidatus Pelagibacter sp. HIMB109, assembly GCF_052048155.1. Classification (NCBI taxonomy): domain Bacteria; kingdom Pseudomonadati; phylum Pseudomonadota; class Alphaproteobacteria; order Candidatus Pelagibacterales; family Candidatus Pelagibacteraceae; genus Candidatus Pelagibacter; species Candidatus Pelagibacter sp. HIMB109. The sequence goes on along the minus strand of NZ_JBNAIK010000006.1, from coordinate 10,811 downwards.
CCTATTGTATTTAAACTATCACCCAATATTGACATTTCAGAAATTAATAATTTATCTGAAATTTTTTTGGATAAAAAAATTGATGGTCTAATTTTAACAAATACTTCTGTTGAAGGAAAAGAAGACTTATTGGATGAAAACAAAAGAGAAGCTGGTGGCTTATCTGGTAGCCCAATTAACTTAGTATCGAACAAAGTTATTTTGAATTTTTACAAAAATCTAAGAGGCAAAATTCCTATTATTGGCGTAGGTGGAGTAAATGATGGAAAAACGGCTTATGAAAAAATTAAATGTGGGGCAAATTTAGTACAACTTTATACTTCTATGGTTTTTAAAGGCCCTTATGTAGCTTCTAATATTAATAAAGAATTAGTTGAGCTCTTAAAACAAGATGGTTTAAAAAATATTTCAGAAGCTGTCGGTATAAATGCTAATTAAAATTAGCATGTGATTTAATATAACTTGTATTGTTAAGTGTTTTCGAATTTTTAAATAGTCTAAGTTTTTAAGATATTTGTTATCAATTAGATAGATCCCAAAAAAACACAATGAGTAAATAAATAATTTAATTTGTATTTGGATAAATATTTCTACAAAAATTAGTAACACAGGTGTGATTACAATGAAAAAAATTAATTTTTTCGAAACATTTTCTTTTTCAAAAAAAATAGTCATTAACCAACTTGAACCAAATAAAAAACTTAAAATTACTAACGAATATATCGAGAAAAGATCAAAGATAAAAAAATTCTTGTAAAGAAAACTTGTAATAGCAAGAATGTAAAAGGGAATTGCTCCTGAGTAGCATAATGTTTTAACAAAGCTTAGGTGATTCATTACAATACTTTTTTAAATGAGTATGCGACTGCAATTCCTACTATTATAGCTATACTCACAGATGCTATTCCATAAATTACCGGATAATTTTGTGAAACATTTATAATTAAATTTGTAAAACTATTAAATTCTGGTGGAATAGTACTGGCAATATTCATTGATGGTAAAATTTTAGAAAAGAACAAATCATAACCAAATTTAAAACCAAAAGTTAAAATCAAAATTGAAAGTAAACCTCTTAATTCTTCACCAGCAAGTTTACTGCTTATAATTGAACCTAGTTGCGCACCAATGACAGAGCCAAGCGCTAATATGAATACAAGATAAATATCGATAGTATAGTTTGCTATTGCATGAAGCAAAGTTACTATGATCATAACAAATATCATTGCAAAAAGTGATGTGCCTGGAACGAGTTTGGCTGGCATACCGATTATATAAATTAGGATTGGAACGAGAATAAAACCTCCTCCTACGCCAAGCAATGATGATATCAGACCGATAAGTATTCCAAAAAATATTGGACCAATAGCACTAATATATAACTTTGAAGCATGAATTCTTACTTTAAAGGGTAAATTGTGTATCCAATAATGTTGATGCATTCTTCTTTTAATGAATTTATTGTTTCTAATTCTTCTCATTTCACTCAAGCTTTCATAAAACATCATTAGTCCTATAGAGCTTAGTAATATGAAATATGAAATAGATATCAGACTGTTAATTGTCCCTTTTTTTAAAAAGAAAATAAAAATTTCAACACCTATGATTGATCCTATGAGACCGCCGATTAAAATTAAAACTCCCATTTTTACATCAATGTGATTTTTAAAATAATGGGCTAATGACCCAGATACTGATGCAGCTAAGATATTATTTGCTCCATTTGCAACTGCATACACAGGAGGTATTCCTAAAAAAATTAATATAGGCGTCATTAGGAATCCGCCTCCAATTCCTAGTAAACCTGTTAAAAAACCCACTGCGGCACTGATTAGTAGTAATAATGGAATATTAATTGTTACTTCTGCAATCGGTAAGTAAAAATCAAACATTTAACATTGTTTATTATTTAATTACAATTATGCCTCTAATTATTAATTGTCAAACGGACAGAGCGCATAAAATGCCTCTAAAAACACCTTGACCAAAACATTTTAAGGAAATATATCCTGACCACCTATGGCAAATATATGTGAATTAACTGGCAAAAGACCGATGAGTGGACATAAGGTGTCTCACGCTAATAACAAAACTAAAAGGAAGTTTTTTCCTAATCTAAAAAAAGTTTCTCTTAAAAGTGAGTTATTAAAAAAGAATGTCAGTTTGAAAATTTCAACAAGAGCTTTAAAGGCTGTTGATTTTAGAGGTGGTCTTGATCAGTTTTTAATTAGAGCAAAAAATAAAAATTTAGCACCAAGAATAAAAAAATTGAAGAAAGCTCTAATGGTTAAAACAAAAGCCAAAGCTAATTGATTAATAAAAAGCTAATACCTTACATTCTATCAATGATGTTAATTGTTTTGGCATCTAACTATTTAGTTCAATTTCCATTTAATTTTTTAAATCTTAATGATGTTTTAACTTGGGGAGCTTTCACATATCCGGTTGCTTTTTTAGTTACCGATTTAGCAAATAGACTTCATGGGATCAATTTCACTAAAAGAGTAATTCATGTAGGTTTTGTTTGGGGAATTTTAATTTCTTTATTTTTTTCAGTCAGTGAATTTAATTTAATTTCACTAAGGATTGTTATTGGATCAGGGACAGCTTTTTTAATAGCTCAATTGCTGGATGCAAATATTTTCAATAAATTAAGAGATCATAAGTTATGGTTTATACCTCCATTTTTATCATCAATTATTTCATCTGCCATTGATACAATTTTATTTTTCTCAATTGCATTTTACGGTACCGAAGTTCCATGGGTAACTTTAGCGTTAGGTGATTTTGTTGTTAAGATTATAATTGCAATGTTAATGCTTGTACCATTTAGATTGATGGTCAAAAATTTAGAATTAATTCAAGGTTCTTTTTTTAGTAGGTGAGTTAATAAATAAGTCTACAAGTTGATCTACCATTGCATCACCTAGTTCTTGAACATCTGCAATCTTTATAGCTTTTTCATAATAGTTAGTTACATCATGCCCAATTCCGATTGCATTAATTTCTATATCAGAATTGTTTTCGATCCATTGCACCACTCTTTTTAAATGTTGTTCTAAATAACTTGGAGAATTTACTGAAAGCGTAGAGTCATCAACAGGAGCGCCATCAGAGATAACCATAATAATTTTTCTTTCCTCTTTTCTTTTTTTTAAGCGATTGTAAGTCCAAAGAATTGCTTCACCATCAATATTTTCTTTTAAAATTCCTTCTTTTAACATTAACCCTAAATTATTTTTAGATCTTCTCCACGGTGTATCTGCAGACTTATAAATAATATGACAAAGATCATTTAATCGACCAGGACTTTCTTTTTTATGTTTCATCCAAAGCTCTCTACTTTTTCCACCTTTCCAGTTCATGGTGGTAAAACCTAAAATTTCAACTTTAACTGAACATCGTTCTAACGTTCTAGATAGTATATCTGCGCAAATCGCTGCTATAGTAATTGGCCTCCCTCTCATTGATCCTGAGTTATCAATCAGTAAGGTTACAACCGTATCTTTAAAATCAATATCTTTTTCTTTTTTGTAAGAGAGAGAATTAAATGGATCTATAATAATTCTAGGTAGCTTAGATGCATCCAATAATCCTTCTTCAAGATCAAAATTCCATGACCTATTTTGTTTAGCTAAAAGTTTTCTTTGCAATTTATTTGCCAGTCTCGAAATGAAGGATTGTAGAGATGATAGTTGGATATCAAGATTGTTTCTCAATTTAAAAATCTCTTCATCTGTTATAAGCTCATTTGCTTCTAATACTTTGTCGAATTGATTTGTAAAAATTTTATATTTTTTATTATCATTTGATACTTGCTTTTGAGATCTAGTAGTTTGTATATCTTCATCATCACTATCCTCTAAAGCAATCTCTTGATCATTTAAACTTGGGTCAAAATCTATTTCTGGAACAAGATTTTCCATATCAAATTCTGGATTTTGAGATTGTTGATTTTCTTGTTCTTGTAATTGTTGTTTTTCGCTATCTTGCTCCTTATTATTGTCTTCATTATCCTCTTCATTTTGTGCGTTCTGTGGATTTTGATTTTGGTCTTGAATCTCTAGATCATCAATAATTGATTGAACTTTTTTGCCATATGTCTCCTGATCATTTAAGCTTTTAGTTAATGATGATATTTTATCAGAAACTTTGTTGTCAAAAATTTCATTCCATCTCTTAAAATCTTCTTTTTTATTTTCTGGAATTTTAAAATCTAATACCTTACCGCGTAGATATGCTTCAAATGCGTCAGCAATAAAATTTTGTGAATGCACATTGCTTTCCGAAATTTTTTTTTGATAAAAATTATTTAAATTACTTTTAATACCTTTGTATTGATCTGAGCCAATTTTTTCATATCTGATTTTCTCAGCAATATTATAAATAGTTTTACTAATTGTTCCAGTTGGAAGGTTTTTATTTAATATATTTTCATCACTATATTTTATTTTTAAAGCCTCACTATCTGCCAGGACTCTTGCCTCTAGAATTTCTTCTTTATTTTCGGAAGATAAAATTTTTGGTTTAGTAATTTTTTCAAATTTTTCTCTTTTTTCCTTTAAATTACTTCTCGCAATTGCTTTTGCAGTAGAGTGAATTGCAGTTTTATACTTTTCTAAATTTGGGTGGTCAGCCATTAGGTTTGGAATTTTTATCTTCTGTTGACAAAACATCCTCTCCAAAGCATCTTTGGTAGTATTCTGAAATGATAGGTCTTTCTAGTTCATCACACTTGTTTAAAAATGATACTTTGAAAGAATGTTTTAAATCAGAAAAAATTTTATAATTATCGGCCCATGTTAAAACCGTTCTTGGACTCATTACAGTTGATATGTCTCCATTCGCAAATCCATTTCGAGTAAGATTCGCGACTTGCACCATATTTTTTATAATTTGTTTACCGTCATTTGAGTTTAAAAACTCACACTTTGCTAGAATGATTGCCTCTTCTTTTTTGGGATCAAGATAGTTTAGAGTTGTAACAATATTCCATCTATCCATTTGGCCCTGATTAATTTGTTGGGTTCCATGATAAAGTCCACTTGTATCTCCAAGCCCAATTGTATTTGCCGTTGCAAACAATCTAAAAGAATTATTTGGCTTTATGACTTTATTTTTATCTAAAAGTGTAAACTTACCCTCGGTTTCCAAAACCCTTTGAATAACAAACATTACATCTGGTCTCCCAGCATCGTACTCATCAAAAACTAACGCCACTGGATTTTGTAGTGACCAAGGCAAAATACCTTCTTTAAATTCTGTAATTTGTTTTCCGTCCTTAATCACAATTGCATCTTTACCTATTAAATCGATACGGCTTACGTGACTGTCTAAATTTACTCTAACACAAGGCCAATTCAATCTTGCTGCAACTTGCTCAATGTGTGTTGATTTACCTGTACCGTGATACCCTTGAACCATTACTCTTTTATTATTTGAAAAACCGGCAAGAATTGCCAAAGTAGTCTCTTTATCAAAGATGTAATTATTATCTATTTCCGGGACATAATCATTTTTGTCAGAAAAAGCTGGGACTTCTATATCTGTATCAATATTAAAAGTTTGTTTAACAGAAATCTTTAAATCTGGTTGTTCAGCAAACATTAATTAAGCTACCTTTTGTTTATCGCTTAGCGATGTTTTTAAATACGAATATGCGATTGTAATTTCTTTTAGTTTTTCTTCGTATTTTTTGTCGCCCGCATTCATATCAGGGTGATATTTTTTAACAAGTTTTTTGAACTGTTCTTTTATCGCTAACCAAGTAATATTTGGTTTAAGATCCATTTTTTTTAAAGCTGCAATTTGTTTGTCAGTATATTTTTGGTTCTCTTGATTTAAGGTATTTTTAAATTTTGAAAGGTTTAACAACTCATCTTCAATAGCATTGTTCCATAATTCATGAAAAAAAGTATCCATTGATCCAAATTTTTGTGTTTTTCTATGTCCAATAATATCTTTGAACACAAAGTCTTCTATTTGTGCTTGAGACATACCTTCAAAGAAATCCCATTTTTTATTATACTCTTTAATATGATCCTCGCAGAACCATAGATAGTCACCTTCACCCTTAGTTGGAGCTTTGAACTCGCCAAGTTGTTTACAAGAATCCCAATTACAATTTAGGTCTTGGTTTTTTGTATATTGTTCAAAGTGATGCTGACATAATACTTTGTATTCTTTATTTTTTTTATCTCTTATCAGTACTTCTTTAAAACCACGTTCAAAACAATTTATTTTTTCGCAACTTTTTTTCATAAACAATATATAATATAAAATAATCATGAATGCCGAAACATTAATTAAAAAAAAACTTTTAAATAATTTAGGAATTAATGATGTTGAAGTTGTTAACAATTCTCATTTACATCAAAATCATCAACAATCTCCAAATAATGGCATAAGTCATTTCAAATTAATTATTAAAGATAAGCAACTAAGTGAACTTCCAAAAGTTAAATCACATCAAAAGATTTATTCATGTCTTTCAGAAGAAATGAAGAGTTTTATTCATGCTTTAGAAATTGAAATTATTAATGCTTAGTAGATTTTTCTAATATAATTTTGATTTGAGTAATTTGATTTTTATTTTTATTTAGAATTTCATAAACAATGTTATCGAATTTGAATGTTTGACCGACTTCAGGCAAAGCTTCTGTTTTAAAAATAATATAACCAGCTAGTGTTGAAGAATCATTTTCTGGAAGATTTAAATCTAGCTCACGATTAATGTCTCTAATATTTACATCTCCTCTTATTCTATATTGATTTTCATTTATTCTTCTTATTCCAATTGTAGAGAAGTCCTTTTCATCAAAGATGTTTCCAACAATTTCTTCAATTATATCCTCTAATGATATTAGTCCCATTAGCTCTCCATACTCATCTACTACAAATGCAATCTTTTCTTTTCTTTTAATAAACTCATTAAGTTGATCTTTTACTTTTGTGGTTTCGGGTATAAACCACGGTTTAATAATACCTCGTTTAACTTTTTCTAAGCTTATTTTACCATCATCATCTAAATTACTTAAAATATTTTTGGCGTGAATAATGCCCAAAATATTATTTGGGTCATCTTTCCACACAGGTATTCTACTAAACGAGCTGGAAGCAATAGTTGAGTATATTTTTTTTGTTTCATTTAAATTTAGAGAAAATATATTTTTTCTGTGAGTCATAATTTTTTCAACTGTAATTTCCTTTAAGTCGAGAATTGCATTGATCATTTCGCTTTCATCTTTATGCAAGTCTCCTTCATCTTCGTGCATATCAATCATATTACGTATATCTTCGGTCACTGAATTTGTAGAATTTTTATGATCAATTCCAAAAATTTTGTATGTTGTGTGATTTAGAAATTTTAAAACCAAGTTTATTGGATAAAATATTTTTACAAAAATTGTTAATGGAGTTGAAAAAAATAAAGCAAATCGGTCTGCTTTTATCAAAGCAATATTTTTAGGTAAAACCTCTGCAAAAATTACAATTAAGCAAGTCATTACAAGAGTAGAATAAAAAATTCCATCACTACCAAAGTATTCAATTAAAACTGCTGTTGCTAAAACTGATGCAAGAATATTCACTATATTATTACCAACTAAAATAGAGCTAATAAGATCATTTTTATTATCTATTAGTTTTAGGAGCTTTTTAGCTTTTCGATCACCTTTATTCGCAAGTTTATGAATCTTACTTCTATTTACCGACGTTACGGATGTTTCTGAACCAGAAAACATCCCTGAGATAACGATGAGTATTGCGATGTAAAAAATGGGTAAATAATTAGTAAATTCCATTTTTTAAATCTTTTTGAATTAAGGGAATAAATGTTTTTTTCAATGTTGTTTCCTTAATTATAGATAAACCAATTTTTTTTAAAAGAATTATTTTAATTTTTTTTCCATCAGATTTTTTATCGTTACTCATAATTTGAAAAACTTTCTTGATATTTTTCGAGTTCACAAATTTCTTATACTGGAAATTTAATTTTAATTTTTGATATAAAGATAAAATACTTTCGAGTTCGTGCCTTTTTAAGTATCCCATTTGATTTGATAATCTTGAAGCCAAAGCCATTCCAATAAGTACAGCCTCACCATGAATTATCTTTTTAGAATACCCAGTCACGGTTTCAATTGCATGTGCGAACGTATGTCCAAAATTTAATATCGCTCTTAAATTTTTTTCTTTTTCATCTTTTTTTACTACGTAAGCTTTATGTTTGCAGCTAGTATAAATAGCATCGGTAATTAGATTTTTAGATTTTTTATTTATAATTTTTTTTCCATTTTTATTTAACCAATTAAAAAATTTTTTATCTAAAATTAATGAATATTTTAAAACCTCAGCAAAACCTGCAATCATCTCTCTTCTTGGAAGAGTATTTAGAGTATCAATATCAATTAAAACAAAATTAGGTTGAAAAAAAGTTCCAACAAGATTTTTTCCAAAATTATTATTTATTCCAGTTTTACCCCCCACAGATGAGTCTACTTGAGAAAGAAGAGTTGTTGGAACTTGAACAAAATTGATACCTCTTTTAAATATACTTGATGCAAAACCTGCAAGGTCACCAATCACTCCTCCGCCCACTGCGATAACACAGTCATTTCTACCAAAGTTACATTTAGATAATAAATTTGTGATTTTGATTAAAAATTGATCCTGTTTTATAACTTCACCATCTGGCAAAATTATAGTGTAATATTTTATTCCTTTTGTATTTTTCTTTAAACTTAACGTATATTTTTTTGGAATTTTTTTTGAGGATACTATTAAAATATTTTTTGTATTTTTAAGGTGTTTTTTTTTAAAAAAACTAAATTTTGATAATATATTTTGACCAATATAAATTGGGTATTTTTTTGAAGAAGTTTTTACAATTAGTGTTTTCATAATATTTCTATAATTTTTTTTACGATATTTTTTTTGTTATCAGACTTTGTTCTAATTGTATAATTGGCTTTAGTATATTGCTCTTTTCTACTGTCATAAATTTCTTTAATAGATTTTTTTAAATTCTTATAGTTTAACAAAGGTCTTTTATTCTTTGATTTATTAAGCCTTTCATAAATAGTTTCTAAACTGGGACTAATCCATATTGAAAGACCTAGTTTATTAATTTTTCTTCTTATAGCGCTATTTAAAAAAGCACCACCCCCAAGTGACAAAACTTTTGGATTACCATCTATAAGTTTAACACAAATTTTTTCTTCAATTTTCCTAAAATATGTTTCACCTTTTGTTTCAAAAATTTGAGGGATTGTTTTTTTGCATTTAAGCTCAATTTCTTTGTCACTATCAATAAAGTTAATATTTAGTGATTTTGCAAGCTCTTTACCAATAGAGGTTTTACCAGAGCCCATCATTCCGACTAAAACTATTGTTTTTAACATTGTGTGCTGAATAATATTAATTTAATAACATATTTTTGACTAAAATGTTTATAAAACTAATTCTTAATGATTAAAAATTTTATACTTAAAAAAATATTTCCTATCGTATTAATTGTTTATGGAGCAATGTACTTAGTTAATTATTTAGATATATCACCAGAAACAAAAGCAAGTAAGAAAACCTTACCTAATGATATCGCTGTTAAAGTTAAGTAAAAGAATTTTAATTTTATCTATTTTTGTATCCTCATCATCTTTAGTTTTGAGTGAGCCTAAAGATATATGGAAACAGTCACAAGAAATAACTATTAAGGAAAATCAAAATAAAAAAATCGAAAATTCAGAAAATAATTTAAATAAAGATTTACCCCAAACTACTTTTGATAAAGAAAAATTAAATTTAAGTGTAAATGAAATTAGTCAATCTGAAGAAATAAATGATCAGGAACTTATTTTTGGATTATACGAACCTGAGGATACGAAAATAAACTTAAATTTTTGGTCTGATGTTGATAATAATTTATATAGCAGAGTTTTCGAGACATTATTAAATAAAGAAAAAAACAGTTTAGTTGCTGTTTCAGAAAAAGTATTATTTTCAAAATCAAATATAAATGTTTTTGAAGATAAAGGAGAGAGACATCTAAGCTTTATTGCTGATTGGTTAATAAATAATCAAAAGATGAAACTTATTGATCAGGTTATTGATCAGAACAAAATCATTAATAAAAATGCTAAATTATTAAAATTTTTGTTTACTCATTATTTGTCTTTAGGCCAAATAGATAAAGCGTGTGGTTACACCAAGTTAATGACTGTTAATGTCCAGAGTATTGATTTAGAAAAATATAAAATTTTTTGTTTAATAAATAATAAAAAAATTAAACAAGCCCAGTCTCAACTTGAGTTAACGCGAGAAACATCTTCTTTGGATAATTTTTTTGTTGGAAAGGTAAATTTTTTGATAGGCATAAGTGATCAAAAGAGTGATATAAATTTTGATAATGTTTTCTACACACACCTTACTCTTATCACGAATGATAGTCTTGAATTAAAATATAATAATTTTTCAAAATCTAAAGAATTAAGAAATTATTTTTTTAAAAGTAATTTAGCTAATAAACTTTTAGATGACGCAATGAAAGATACATCCCCAGACAAAAAAAAGGAATTAAATGATTTAGTAATTTTTTTAGAACGTTCAGTGAATGAAGATCTTTATCCTTATGAAAAAATTTTAGATATTTATAAAAAATATAATTTTTCATTTAACCAGTTATTTCAAGTTGAAGATGCTGTAAAAAATTTGAGACGTCCCGAGTCTCATGCAATTTTATATCAAGCAATGTTACTTGCTCAAAAACCTGATATCAAATTAAAGATTTTAAATAATTTTAAAGATAAATTAAC